>NZ_JALXWY010000006.1:0-105641 GCF_025144155.1 Corynebacterium sp. p3-SID1194 | reverse complement strand
CGCTGGTGGATTACGCCATGTTGGCGGCGTATTTGGCGGGGTCCGAATCAAATGCGGGGCCGCAGCCGGCGCAGCAGAAGTAGTAGCGCTCGCCCTTGAAGTCGCGGTAGAGGCCGGCGGCCTCGGCGGTCTTCTTGCTGACCGGGGTGCCGACCATGACCGGGCAGGTGGTCATGTCATCGGCGCCCCCGCCGAGCAGGTTCTCGCGTCCACCGTTCTCGGCGGCGGGGTTAGTCTCGTTCGTGCTACAGCAGTTGCTCATTTTCTGGTGTTCCTTCTGTATCGGATTCGTATGGATGGGTGGGTTCTGTATCGGATTGGTATGGATGGGTGGGTTCTCGTTCGTCACTTCGTGGCGACGCTCTTGAACCCGCGCAGGCGGAGGCTGTTGCCGACGACGAAGACGCTGGAGAACGCCATCGCCGCGCCTGCGAGCATGGGGTTGAGCATGCCCAGCGCTGCGACTGGGATCGCGGCGGTGTTATAGGCGAATGCCCAGAACAGGTTGGTCTTGATCGTCGAAAGTGTCTTCCGAGACAGACGGATCGCGTCGACCGCGGCCCGCAGGTCGCCGCGGACCAGGGTGATGTCGGAGGCCTCGATCGCGACGTCCGTGCCGGTGCCCATCGCCAGGCCCAGATCGGCCTGCGCGAGCGCGGGGGCGTCGTTGACGCCGTCGCCGACCATCGCGACGATCTTGCCCTCGCCCTGGAGACGGGTGACGACGTCGACCTTGTCCTTGGGCAGCACCTCGGCGATGACCTCCTCGATGCCGACCTCGGCGGCGATCTGGCGGGCCACGGCCTCATTGTCACCGGTGAGCAGCACCGGGGTCAGGCCGATCTCCTTGAGCCCGCGGATCGCCTCCGCGCTCGTGGGCTTGACGGTGTCGGCGACGACGAGGATGCCGCGCGCAGCACCGTCCCAGCCGATCGCGACGACCGTCTTGCCTTCACCCTCAGCTTGAGCCTTCGCCCGTGCGACCTCCGGAGAGAGCTTCTGTGACCAGTCGGCCAGCAGCGACTCGCGTCCGACGACGACCGGGGTGCCCTCGACGATGCCCTGCACGCCCTTGCCTTCAACATTGGCGAAGTCCTCGGGCGTGGGCAACTGGCCGACTTCCTGGGTGGCGCCCTTGGCGATCGCCTGCGCGATCGGGTGCTCCGAGGAGTCCTCCAACGCACCCGCGAAGCGCAGCAGCTCGGCACGGTCCACACCGGATTCGGTGATCACATCTGTCAGGGTCATCTTGCCGCTGGTGACGGTACCGGTCTTGTCGAGCACGACGGTATCGACCTTGCGGGTGGACTCCAGCACCTCTGGGCCCTTGATGAGGATGCCCATCTGCGCCCCGCGGCCGGTGCCGACCAGCAGCGCGGTCGGAGTCGCGAGTCCCAGCGCGCAGGGGCAGGCGATAACGAGCACGGCGACCGCTGCGGTGAACGCGGCGGCGACGGGGAATCCGGCTCCCAGCCAGGCGCCGAGGGTGATGAACGCGACGACGATGACGATCGGCACGAACACGCCGGAGATCGTGTCAGCCAGACGCTGCACCTCGGCCTTGCCAGTCTGCGCATCCTCGACGAGCTTCGCCATCTGCGCAAGCTGCGTGTCCGAACCGACACGGGTCGCCCGCACGACAAGGCGGCCGCCCGCGTTGACGGTGGCACCGGTGACCGAGTCGCCCTCGCGGACCTCGACCGGTACGGACTCGCCGGTGAGCATGGAGGCGTCCACCGCGGAGGAGCCGGAGACCACGATGCCGTCGGTGGCGATCTTCTCACCCGGACGAACGATGAACTCGTCGCCGACCTGGAGGTCAGAGGTGGGGATCTTCACCTCAACGCCGTCGCGGAGCACGGCGACTTCCTTCGCGCCGAGCTCCAGGAGGGCGCGCAGCGCGGCCCCGGCCTGGCGTTTGGAGCGCTTCTCGAAGTAGCGGCCGGCGAGGATGAACATCGTCACGCCCGCGCCAACTTCGAGATAGATGTTCGCCGCGCCATCCGAGGGAGCGATCGTGAACTCGAACGGGTGCGTCATCCCGGGTGTGCCAGCGGTTCCGAAGAATAGTGCGTAGACGGACCACAGCAGTGCGACCGAGGTGCCCATCGAGATGAGTGTGTCCATCGTCGCGGTACCGTGCTTGAGGTTCGTCCATGCGGCCTTATGGAACGGCCAGGCTGCCCAGATGATCACCGGGGCGGCAAGCGCGAGTGAGGCCCACTGCCAATATACGAACTGCAGTGCGGGGATCATGGCCATGGCGATCACGGGAACCGTGAGCACAATGGCGCCGACTAGCCGATGGCGCAGCGAGGTGAGCTCAGTGTCTTCCTCCTCCCCGGCCTCGGTCTCCGACGTGTTCGCCGTGGTGCCCTTGGGCTTGGGCAGCGCAGCCGTGTAGCCGGTCTTCTCGACCTCGGCGACCAGCAGGCCCGGATCGTAGCCGGCAGGCACGGTGACCTTGGCCTTCTCGGTGGCGTAGTTGACCGTGGCCGCGACGCCCTCGAGCTTGTTCAGCTTCTTCTCGATCCGGTTCGCACAGGAGGCGCAGGTCATCCCGCCGATCTCCAGCTCGATGTCCGGCCCACCGATGGGGGGCGCTAATGTACTCATCCTCTTCCTTCTCTCTTCATCTCTCGTGCGACGCCAGGCCCTGCGGGTCAGTGGCCGCCGGTATGCGAATCGTCTGTCTGCGAGCCGTCACCATGCTCGGCGTCGATCACGAACTCGGCGGTGTGCACCTGCCCATCGACCTGGAAGTCCAGGTAGAGCAGGTAACGGTCGGCGGTCGGGGCCTCCGCTGCGAATCCGATCTCGGGTCCGGCCGTGTCCCTGGCCTGGGGCTCGTCGCCCTCGGCGTGGACGTGCAAGTAGGCGAGGTCGCCTTCGCGCAGCGCCACCAGGTGGCCAAACGCGCCCAGGTAGGGCTCCAGCGTGGTCACCGGCTGACCGTCGCGCTCGACCGAGATGGTGAGCTCGCTTGAGGTGCCGGCGGTAAGGTCGCCATTCAGGGAGACGGTGTATCCGTCGACCTCGTCGGTGGTCTGTGACTCGGTCTCAACAGGGGCGAAGTCGCCCGCCACCTCGACGGCGCGAGTCAGGGTGATCCCTTCGGCTCCCTCGCCCTCGGGTGTGAAGTCGGCGTACACGCGGTAGGTGCCCGCCTCGTCCCAGGTCCACGGCACCGACCAAGTGCCTGTGCTCGTGTCAAGCTCGGGGTGCACGTGCTGGAAACCAGTACCATCGGTGCGAACGGCGATCAGATGCAGGTCCTTCTCGTGCGCGGTAGTGTACTCGGTCACCGCTTCGCCGGACTCGTCGAGGATCTGGAAACTCAGGTCTCCATCCTCGCCTGCAGCCGTGGGAGCCTGGACTGGGGAAAGTACGAAGCCGTCCGCGCTTGCGGAGACCCCGTTCAGAGTGGGCTCCGCAGTTTCTTGCGCAGCGCCGCCGTGTCCTTCACCGTGTGTGTTCACGTCACTTCCTTCTGCCCATGCTGCTACGAAGCTGTCAGGAATGACGGCGCCGGCAAGGCCGAAGGCCCCGCCGAACGCCACCACCAGCCCGGCCCCGTAGAGCGCAAGCCGTCCTCCGGCCTTCATCAGACACGCACCGCCGAGTAGCCGGCCTCCTCGACCGCCGCGAGGACCTTGGCATCGTCAATCTCGCCCTCGGCGGTGACGTTAAGCTTGCCGGTCTGCGCGCTGACCTGGATGTCCTGGACGCCGGGGATCTCACCGACTTCCTCGCGGACCGACATCTCGCAGTGCCCGCAGGTCATGCCCGTCACCTGGTAATTGTTCGAAGCCATTATGTATCCTCCTTGTGTCTCTGTAGTACCCCTACCGGGTACCTGTACAAGTCAACAGTATACCCCTGGCAGGTATTCCGCAAGAAGGGGGTGGTCGTATGAGCCACATCGCACGCGTGCTGCAGACGATGGCTGGAGCGTCCGACATGCGCCTCGTGGCGAAACGATGCTGCGGGGCGACCCGCTGGACGGTGTCGCTGCGCGTCGGAGAGTAGTGGTCCCGGTCTAATGAGAACCGTGGACTTCCTTGCCACGTCGGCGAAGGCAGTGACGACCGGTACGGGCCGGACACCACCAAACACCGATCAGTCGCTGGTGCTCATGGTACGAAGCCGGCCATGTCAACTGGATTCGCAGGCGTTCGAGATTGGTGAGTGGAACAGACGAATCCCAGCTGGAGTGCTCAGTTACGCCGGAGACAGTTAGCAGCCCCTGTGCAGGCATTAGTCAGGAAAAATAACCCCTCACAGGTTGCTGGCACTGACGCTTTTAAAAACAAAGGGTTCGGCGCACTCGTGCAGGCGGCCCGGGAGTCTCAGGAAGTCTTCGAAACCATCACGGCAGATCCAGGCAACCTCAATAAGTTCCTGGAGGTGCTAGCGCACATGATTGTCGCCGCCAAGGACGAGCAGCAGTCAAAGTAATCATCACGATAGGCACCCTGTATTAGTGATTACCGGTAGGGGTGCCCTCATCTAGTAGTTACGTGGCGAGAACGGATGATTACCGTAGGAGTTGCACTCTTAGTACTCTGAAGTGTTCGTATTCGATTGACTCAGAAATCATTAACGAGTTCTAGCCCTGCCTGAGGGGCGAGAGGCAGGGCTAGAACTTATACATAGTGGCCGTTCGGGGGGAAGCAGCCTATAACCATTGTGCGGAGCTTCGACAAAAGTCACAAGGGATTGTTCACTCCAGTGAGCATTGGCAGTGAGGAAGAAAGTACTGGGGTTTATCTATGTGGTTTCTCTTTAAAGGCTCTTTGGTTATCTGTAGTCCTGGAGGCTGTGGTGCTTGGAGTAGTCCTGGTTGCCTCGGTGACAACCAAGCCTTTGATTTGGACGGCAGTACACATGAGTACCGCTAACCCCTATGATCCATAGTCGATGTCTTGTATCTATGCAGGATACTCTGCGGTTTTAGCATTTGTTGCAATATATTTCAAACACTGTTACTGCAGGTAAAACATATCTTTATGTGTGTCTCGCACAAAATGACAGTCATGTGTTTTACAGTTGAGAGATACTAAAGACGAAAGAAGGCCACTCGGCGGCAACCAAGTGACCTTCGCTTATCACCCAGTAGTAGCTGGGGGAAAGCATGTGCATGATTCTATCTAATGATTCCTCTCCGGGCACTTTGACCGGTGCGCGTGTTGGTACGCCATCTAGAGTGCGCCAGGATTGCGCAGGTCTAGATGATACTCCGGCAAGTCAGCTTGACCGGGAAAAACTTCTCCAGCATCTTGGGCGTGATGCGCTACACGGTTCTATCAGCCGTGACTTTCAAAGTGCTTACCGTGTCGTGGTAGATGAAGAAACCGGTAAGAAGCGCAGCGTTCCGAGACTTTATCGCACTGATTCGGAGAAACTCGGTCGATGTGAATACGTCATGCTGACGAATAAGCAATATTCTGCGGTTATGGTTATTGATGTTGACCAGCCCGGAGAATCTGGAGGCCATCCAGTTCATCTCAATGCTTATGTTAAAAGCGTTATCTTCGCCCTTGTCCAGCGAGGCATTGGGCCAGCATGGGCCGGGATTAATCCGCTAAGTGGTAAAGCTCAGTTTATTTGGCTGATTGACCCGGTGTATACCGGCAAAAATAAGCATTCCAGCAATATGGAGCTGCTAAAAGCTACGAGCCAGGAGTTAGGCGCTCTTCTCGCACATGACCCGCACTTTGCGCACCGTTTTAGTCGTAGTCCTTTTTATACTGGTAAGTCAGTAGAGGCATATCGCTGGTATCACCAACACGATCGCGTCATTCGCCTCCAGGACTTTCTAAGGCAGGTGCGTGAGATGGCTGGACACCCTCAGTACGGTAAAAACATGCGTCAGCAATTTAGCTCTGGTCGTGAACTCATCAATGCAGTGAAGGCTCGTCGAGAAGAAGCCCAAGCCTTCAAAGCTCTTGCAGAAGATGTTGAAAACGAAATAGGCGCAGGACTTGATCAATATGACCCAGAACTGATCGACGGCGTCCGTGTCCTTTGGATTAGTCAAGGGTGCGCGGCCCGTGATGAAACGGCGTTCCGCCATGCTTTAAAGACCGGACACCGGCTCCGTGCTGCTGGACAACGCCTCACCGATGCGGCCATCATCGATGCCTATGAGCATGCGTACAACATTGCGCAGCACGTGGGCGCGGCAGGACGGCGTAGTGAGATGCCGCCTATGCGTGACCGCCAGACGATGGCTAGACGCGTTAGAGGCTATGTTACCCAATCTAGGAACAATGAAGTGTCCTGGGTTTAGTTCCGATCATTTCTAGAGAAGGATTGGAATCATGCCAAGGAAGCAGCCGTGAACGTAAGGTTCGGCCCCGTCGAAAGTAGTAGCCCGGCTCCCGCCGAGGCCGCCCAGCAGGACCCGTGGAATAGTGCTCCGGACCGTGGCGGATTCGGGCAGAATGACGGTTCAGAACCACCGTTTTAAGCCTGCCTGAGGAGACCGAAACATGAAGAAGCTAACCGCCGTTATCGCCGTTGCCCTGGCCCTCCCCCTCGCTGCTTGTAGCAACGCCAAGTATGAGCAGGGGGCTGAGTACCTGACAGAGAAGGGTTACCCGATGGACGCTGAGACATTCCAAACCTTCGCAGATGGTACGTGCGAGTCCGTCAAGGACAGTGACAAAGGGGCCGAGGAGTCGATGGAAGCTAACGCTCAGTCACTGCAACTAGTCGGCATGGACAAAGAGGAGGCAGAGTGGGTAGTCGCAACCTCGGTCTCCATCGTCTGTCCGGAGGTCATCGACTGGTAGTCGAATAAGTGTTCGGCATTGGTCGCACGCGTATTCTACACTAGACGGCGCGTTGACCGCGACACGAAAGAGGCGATTATCGACTCGTGCTTGAGCTTGAGAACCAAACGGTAGCCGAGGCGTTCACACTACGCGAGAGTGTCCGATTGTTTGTGTGCGGGGGCTTGGTTTACAAGTAATCCGCGAATCGGTCAGGGTAAGCCACGGCTAGTTGGTTGATGACTTGTTTCCATCCGGTGGCTTTCGCTCCTTCAATATAGCCGTTGCATTCGATGTCGCGTTTCGCTTTCTTGGCTCGCTGGGCGGCGCGCTTGTCCTCAATATTGCAGATCATCAGCCACGACATTGCCTCTTCCGACTCGTGGGCCGACTTGGTTGCCGGTTCGGTGACGGTGCGGATGCCGAGGCTCTAACCTGTGTGCTCCGGCAGGTTACCGCCCCGGACCTCGTAGCGGGTCTCGGGGCGGTAATCGATTCGATGGGGGATGACAGGACGGTTCGATCCGCTAAGGGGGCCTCGACTCCACGTAGCGTTTTCGGTGCGTGATTCGTTTCGCGAGTCTGCGTCAGGAGTTGAGTTCGTCGTCCGTCGAGCTTTGAATCCACATCGGAGCGAAGCTCTCCGGACTTTCCATGTGCCGGGGCGTGGTGTTTCGATTGACTACCCCGCGAACCCTTACCGTGGTCTTCTGCTCCAGCCAGTTGAAAATGTGTCGCAAGTCGTAGTCCTGCTCCGACACGGACACCTGAAGTTTGTAGTTCATCTCGGCATCCGGGTTGAGCCGTTCACTATTCTTCGGAACCGCTAGTGTGACTTGGTACAAGTCGGAGTCCAGCGCTTCTTTTTCTACGCCGAGAAGCTTGCCAACAAATGTGTCCTTTTCCGGTTCAATTTGCACTGTCAATCGATTGGCTGTCTCAGTGAGCAAGTCGTGGCAGGACGCAGAGAACTCAAAGTGA
Organism: Corynebacterium sp. p3-SID1194; assembly: GCF_025144155.1. Lineage (NCBI taxonomy): Bacteria > Bacillati > Actinomycetota > Actinomycetes > Mycobacteriales > Corynebacteriaceae > Corynebacterium > Corynebacterium sp. p3-SID1194. Next base: position 97,884 of record NZ_JALXWY010000006.1, on the reverse strand, counting down.
CGTGGAAGGCTGTTCGCACCGACAGTTTGACTGTGGGAAGGAGCCCACTCGAACTCGGTTGTCGCATCATTGGAGCCTTCAGAAAGAATTTCAGCGATTCCTACGATGAGTTCTCTGCTTACGCCTTGATTGACCATTTCGCGTAGGTCGTCGTCTTGGAGGTCGAACGTCGGTGGCTGGATAACGAACTCGTTGACTGCCTGAAGCGCCTTGGCTAGGGAAGACGTCATCACGCGCTTTTCGTCCGGAACCATCACTGGCAGTGCGTTGTCAACAGTAGGTTTGCCCAGCTTGACGTACACAGGGAGCTTGTAGGACCCCTTCTCCGTGAAGCCCGCCATGACTGATTCGTAGCGAACCTCATCAGCGGCAGACAAGTTTCCAACCTGAGCCGTTTGCTTTATTGCAGTATGCGCGACAGCTCGCCAAATCCGGTCTGCCCCAGAGAGCAGGTCGTTAACGACCTTAAGCTGGGCCGCGGATACACCGAAGTCGGTATCGGTTCCGACGTTGGAGCGAAACTCGCTGACATCCACATTCCACAGCAGTAGACGGCGTCGCAGAATGTCAGGACTTATCTGTTCCCAATACGCCAAGCGCTCGACAGTCGCTTCAAGTGCCCTGGGATCATCGTCAAATGATTTTGGTACTGCCACTTGGGTTTCGGGCTGACCTTTACGAGACCACAACTCGCCAAGTTCACCCCGGGAAACAGCGGACCACTCATGTTGGGCCAGCCATTCCGTAAGGTTGGAACGCTCAAGTGTGAAGCTCATGGCTTAAACACCTCCCCCAAAAGCGCTAATAGCGACATCGTGCCAGTCACGAATGGAATGAGATGTCACGCGATCTTCCGTTCCTAAACTCACGACTTTGGACTGGGCTTCCATATACAGGTTGTTCTTCGCGAAGTCATCGACCCGGGTCCAATACCCGCGGACAGGGAAACTCAGCAAGTCGTTATCATGGTTTGCCCATTTCCCGTCCGGCGAGTTGATAACCACCAGAACCAGAATTACTGGGATCTTCGACTCAGCCCATTTCTCAAGCCACTCCTTGTGGAGAGGGAACGAGAAATTGTCTTTCCAGTACTTCTCCTGAGTTGTGCTTTTCAGCTGCACACGCAGGTTAGTCTCTCGAAAGACGATGTCCCCGTCAATTGCCTGATAGTCCTGGCGGTGCGTGATGAACTGGAACCCATCCTGGGCGCAAACCTGGGCTACGTAGGCAGCAGAAAACTCTTCGGAACGCGCAGTCATGCCGATAGCAGCATCGAGAGGGTGCAACGTTCTCTCGTCAAGCTTCGGCAGTGGGTTCACGCTTCGAATGATAACGGGTACTGCTAGACAGGGAAGGTGCGGCATGAGGAAAAATCTATCTAGAGCTTCGTCCCATAACCATAACCTGGGAAAAGCGCCAACATTGCCTCCTCGCTTAGTGCCGTGAGGGCCGGGATTGTAATACTGCATATCCTAAATTGAGCAAAGGTTCTCACCCCAAACTGTCGAGCACCTCCCCGAGAAGACTGGGGAGCATGACCCACCACAATGCAGGCGCGCTCTGGTCACCGCGTACTTCGCCCTTACAACTTTTCGCCCCGTGTCAGCACGCAGCTTTCAACGCGTCCCTGTACTCGGTGGTCCAACTTCTATGCACTCGCTGCAAGGTGGAGCTTGCAACCACCGAGGTGGGTGAGCAAGTCAACTATTTCCAAAAAAGGAAAATGTTGGCGCTGAGCAGGAGAAACGGGTGATGGTTTAGGGGTTACTTGGGCAACACATACCCACCGTGCCATCACAGCCCCTCGGACGTGTAAGCAACGTGCTGCCGCGTGCAAGTGGCCCCCTCTCTTGCCACTCCGAATCGGCGCTAAGATGCACCTGCGCAGCAGTGTGAGTTTAGAGGGGATCGTAATCTCACATTCATTTCCTAGATAGCCCCGCTCCGGCAATAGGTGAACGGTGTCGTCTCGGCGACCTGGTCAAGTCGGCAGTTCGATAGCGCCCGGCTAACGGCTCAAGTAAAGCAGGAATCACCGACCGCGCGACACCGGGCAAAAAGTGTCGAAAGTCGTCCGTTTTTGGCAGTTCAACACCACCGCGCGAGTGTGGACAATTCGCAGCAATCCACTACCCGGGACTTGACCAGGAGTTTTCTGAAACCCCCCTTTTGCGTCAATCCAACCCCAGCACATCGAGGGCTTTTGGAGTCAGAGCGAGCTCTAAAGGGCGTTTCTTCACAGCGACGATAAGGCCGCTTTCCTGGAGTTCCGTCACGTGATCGCGAACGGTATTCCAGGAACGGTTGAGGTATTCCTGCAAGTCTCTTGCTGCCACCGGTGCATCGGGGCCGAAGAGCTTGGCTTGGCCAAGAATGAAAAGAATTTGGCCTTGGTTTTCGGGTAGTTCTACCTTCGCTGCGTTCTCACGCAGTGAATGAAGCGATGCCAGTTTTTCCGTAAGGGACTTTTCGAGCTGCTCTTGAGCGTCGGTCAAAATCGTGAGCATTTTGAGCAGGAAGAAGGTTCCTTCGCCTCGATTGAGAGGTGCCTCTGTCTCCTCGAACGCTTTGTAGTACTTGGCGCGCTGGATGGAAAACTGGTGCGATACTGACATTGCAGTGGGGGCGGACAGCGCCTTAATCAGGGCGAAAGCCAAGAGAAAGCGGCCGATGCGGCCGTTTCCGTCGTAGAACGGGTGAGTGTATTCGAACATGAAGTGCCCCATGAAAGCATTCACCAGGCGGTGGCTGTCCACGTTTTGCGTAGCAAGGAAGGTCTCGAGTCTCGCGGTGATTTCGGCTTCGTCCGTCGGGGCGGCATGAATCTCTTTCTGTCCATCGTGAATCGAAACTGAGTGGGCACGGAATAACTGACCGTCAGGCTTGTCGCTATCGGCAATCTCGTCGGCCAGAAGTTCGTCGTAAAGCGAGCGAAGCGCTTGTGGTGACTGGGGGAAGGCCCGTGCATCTTCCCGGGGAAAGAGCAGAGATGAGTACAAGGCTGCCATTTCGCGGAATCGCTTGTGCGCGGTTGTCCGTGGTTGCTTCAGTGCTTCGGCGATTTCCTGGCGAGTGGAGCGAATACCTTCGATGCTGTTCGTTGCCTTGATCTCTTCGATAAGGAGGTCGCTCAGGTAGTGGCTCTTGGCGGCATCGGGAAGTGATGCCCATTTAGGAGCGATCCGTAGTTCGTTGCTCCACACCTGCTCAATCGCTTCCACAACCTCGTTCGTATGCACGACAAACAAGGGGTGGGCGCCCACGTTGAAGTCCCAGGTGACCGTCGCAGGCGAGGAAAGACGCAGCTCATGCTGCTCCTTTGCGATTTTTTCACCGTTTTGATGGCTGTGGAAGACCTGTTTTAGCTGCTTGTGGGGGCTCATGTTGCGAACTTCCCTGGTCGTCGGGGTGCAATTTAGAGACCTATCTTAAGCCTGTATTTTGCAAAAAGCCCGCATTTTGAAAAATACGGGCTGGGGGAGCGGCTGTAAATTGCAGTTTTGGTGTTAGCTCAGCTCCGTGATCTTCGTCAGCACGTCGGCTGCCGGCGGGTTAGTGGCATGGGTGCCGTCGGAGTAGAGGACTGTCGGCACGACGCGGTTGCCGTTGTTGACGGACTCGATCCACTCGGAGATGGATTCGGTGCCGGGGGCATCGACATCGACGATCTCGACTGTGCCCTCGGGAAGGTTGGCGCGATCGAGGTCGGCGATGAGCCGGGAGCAGAACGGGCACCAGGAGGCGGCGAAGACGGTGACGGGGGAGGTCGTTTCCGGGGTGGTAGCCATTGTTATTGGGCCTTTCGTTCGAATCGTTGGAAGCGGTATCGCAGCGGAGAGTTCTCAGCGCCCTCGATAGTCACGCGGCCGCGCTCAGAGGTGAACCAGTCAGTTTCGCTGACCAGGTCGAAATCCTCGGTGATCTGGGGAGCGTACACGGCATCGTGGGGGAGGTAAGGGGCGAGGTGGACGTCGATAAGCGTGCGCTCGATGACGTCGACCTCGTCGAGCGTGGCTTCATAAAGTTGTGCCCCGCCGATGATCCATGCGTCTGCGTCGAAGTCGGGCAGGTCGCGGTAGACGTACGCGCCCTTCGACCACGTGCCTGCTTCGCGCGAGGAAATGATGATGTTCGTGCGACTCGGCAGCGGCTTGAACGGGAGCGATTCCCACGTGCGGCGGCCCATGATGACGGGATTGCCGAGCGTGGTTTTTTTGAAATGCTTGAGGTCCTCCGGCAGGTGCCACGGCATGCCCGCACCGTTGCCGATGATGCGGTCGACGGACTGGGCCCAGATTGCGCCGACCATCGTTACACCGAGACCTTCGCCGTGATTGTCGGGTGCGGGTCGTACCCAGTGACCGCAATATCCTCGAAACCGTAATCGAAGATGGACTCCGCCTTGGTGAGCTCCAGCTGTGGGTATGGGCGAGGATCGCGCGACAGCTGTTCTTTGACCTGCTCAATGTGGTCGTTGTAGATGTGGCAGTCGCCGCCTGTCCAGATCAGCTCGCCGACCTCGAGGCCGGCCTGCTGCGCGAACATGTGGGTGAGCAGCGAATAAGACGCGATATTGAACGGCACGCCCAAGAACATGTCCGCGGAGCGCTGGTAGACCTGCATGGACAGCTTGCCGTCGGCGACGTAGAGCTGGAAGAGCAGATGGCACGGCATGAGCGCCATCTTGTCTAGCTCCGAGACATTCCACGCCGAGACCACGTTGCGGCGTGATTCAGGATCCTGCTTGAGCAGGTCGAGCGCATTCTGTATCTGGTCGATGTGCTGGCCGTCCGGGGTCGGCCAGGAACGCCACTGGACGCCATAGACTGGGCCGAGCTCGCCGTCTTCATCCGCCCACTCGTTCCAGATGCGGACATTATTCTCCTGCAGCCAGCGGACATTCGAATCGCCCTTGAGGAACCACAAAAGCTCGCCGACAACACCCTTGAAATACACCTTCTTCGTGGTCAACAAGGGGAAAGAATTGGCGAGGTCGTAGCGCAGCTGCTTGCCGAACACGCTGATCGTGCCCGTGCCGGTGCGGTCGGACTTCGGCGTGCCAGTCTCAAGGATTTCGCGCAGCAGATCTTCGTACGGGGTGGGGATGGTCGTCCCAGTCATTCACTCACTCTTTGCGGGGTCGTGCGGGGGTGTGGTGCGGTTACTTGGCGATGCCTTCGTAGCTGCCGTGCTCTTCCTTATACGCCGCAGCGTGCTCAAGAATTTCATCGGCGAGCTCCGGGCGGCAGATCAGCAGGTCAGGGACATAGGTGTCCTCATTGTTGAAGCGCACTTCGGTTCCGTCCAGGCGGGTGGCGTGAAGACCAGCTGCCTTAGCGACGCCCACAGGGGCAGCCTGGTCCCATTCGTACTGGCCGCCGGCGTGAATGTAGGCATCGTAATCGCCGAGCAGCACGTGCATGGCCTTTGCGCCGGCAGAACCGATGCCCACGGCCTCGAAGTCCATCTTCTCTGCAACGTACTTCGCTACCGCCGGCGGACGGTTGTGCGACAGTGCGATCTTGCGGGACAGCGGGCCCTCGACGTGGCGCACGTCGGAGGACTTGAACACCACACCCAAGTCGGGCAGGCCGACCGCGGCGTGGGTGGGCACGCCATTTTCGACGAGCGCGATGTGCACCGCCCAGTCCTGGCGGCCGGTGGCGAATTCCTTCGTGCCGTCTAGCGGATCCACGATCCACACGCGCGGGTTGTCCAGGCGAGCCAGATCGTCGACCGCCTCCTCGGACAAGAAGCCGTCATCTGGGCGGTGCTGCGCTAGCACACGCGCGATCCAGTTCTGGGCGAGATCGTCGCCTGCCTCCCCCAACTCGCGGCCGCGCAGTAGGCCCACACCGCGGATGCCCTTGAGGATTTCGCCGGTGCCAAGCGCAATGAGGTTAGTCAACCGTGAGTCCGAGTACGTTGCCGTCATGGCCTAGACCTTACCGCGTGCGCGGTGTCCTCGTGCGCTGTGGGCGACTGCTTCTGCAGCGCAACATAACACTTAACTTCCCACATAACATAACACTTGTGGGAAGTAGGGTGTTATGTTGAATGTCCGCTGGTAGAGGATCGTTTGGGTTTGGCTTCCCATGAAGCTTCCCACTTAACATCACACATGGTGGGAAGTTAAGTGTTATGTTCCGGCCGGTTAAGGTGAAAGCGTGCCTGACAGACCTTTCGACCGATTTGTGAGCGGGGAAACTGGTCGCATTCTCGACCGCTTCCACCCGCAGGTGGCCACGTGGTTCGAGGAGGTCTTCGCCGCGCCGACTCCGGTGCAGGAACAGGCATGGAAATCGATCTCGGAGAGGGAGAACACCCTCGTTGTCGCCCCAACGGGTTCCGGTAAGACGCTGGCGGCTTTCCTCTGGTCGCTCAATTCGATGGTGCAGCGTTCCGGCCAGCAAGCCCTGCATTTCGACGACAATGCGGCGCTGCAGCGCACCACCACGGGAACGCGCGCGGGCGTGCGGGTGCTCTACATTTCGCCGCTCAAAGCCCTCGGCGTGGATGTGGAGAATAACCTCCGCGCACCCCTGACCGGCATCGCCCGCGTGGCGCAGCGCATGGAGCTGGACATGCCGGATATCTCCGTGGCCGTGCGCTCCGGCGATACCCCGCAGGCCGAACGCAACCGGCAGGCCCGCAAACCGCCAGACATCCTCATCACCACCCCGGAGAGCCTCTATCTGATGCTCACCTCCAAGACCGCGGGGATTTTGAAGACGGTGGACACGGTCATCGTGGACGAGATCCACGCGCTCGCCGGCACCAAGCGCGGCGTGCATTTGGCCCTGTCGATGGAGCGCCTCCGCAGATTAGCGGGCGATTTCCAGCGCATCGGCCTGTCAGCGACGGTGCGACCGCTCGATGCGGTGGCGAATTTCTTGGGCGAGCGCACCACGATCGTGAACCCGCCAGCGGAAAAGAAGTGGAAGCTGGATGTCCACGTCCCGGTCGAGGACATGAGCGACCTGCCCGTGCCGGAAGAAGGCTCGCCGATCGGGGACGCGGTGATCGACACCTCGGCGATCTCCGACGACGTGCTCGATTTCAACTTGGACGGGCCGGAAGAGAAGAAAGACCTTGCTCCGCCGCCGACCCCGGGGCAGTCGTCGATCTGGCCGCATATCGAGGCGCAGCTCTACCAGGAGGTGATGGCGCACCAGTCGACCATCGTCTTCGTCAACTCCCGCCGGACAGCTGAGCGGCTGACCAGCCGGCTCAACGAGATCTGGGCTTCTGAGCACGATCCGGACGCGCTCAGTCCGGATACGCGCCGACCGCCGGCACAGTTGATGAAGTCGGTGGATGTGGCGGGTGAAGCCGCACCGGTCATCGCCCGCGCCCACCATGGGTCGGTCTCCAAAGAGGAGCGCAAGGCGACAGAGACTGCGCTGAAAGAAGGAACGCTGCGCGCGGTCGTGTCCACCAGCTCGCTGGAGCTCGGCATCGACATGGGCGCGGTGGACCTGGTGGTGCAGGTGGAATCCCCGCCGAGTGTCGCCTCGGGTCTGCAGCGCGTGGGCCGCGCCGGGCACTCGGTCGGTGCGGTCTCCGAAGGCTCGTTTTATCCGAAGCACCGCTCGGACTTAGTCCAAACTGCGGTGACGGTCCCCCGGATGCGGGAAGGATTGATCGAGGAGCTCCACACCCCGAAGAGTCCGCTCGATGTGCTCGCCCAGCAGACCGTCGCCGCCGTCGCGGTGGAGGACCTCGAGCTGGATGACTGGTACGAGACCGTCACCCGCGCCTGGCCATACCGCGACCTCGCCCGAGAAGTCTTCGATGCGGTCGTCGACCTCGTCATTGGCATCTACCTGTCCACCGACTTCGCGGAGCTGCGTCCCCGCGCGATTCTCGATGGCACGACGCTCAAGGCCCGCCCCGGCGCCCAGCGCGTTGCCGTGACCAACGCGGGCACCATCCCGGACCGAGGCATGTTCGGAGTCTTCCTGGTCGCGAGCGATCAAGAAGGGGGGCAAGGACCGCGCCGTGTCGGCGAGCTCGACGAGGAGATGGTCTACGAGTCGCGCGTCGGCGACGTGTTCACCCTCGGCGCGTCCAGTTGGCGGATCGAGAACATCACGCGCGACCAAGTGCAGGTCTCTCCCGCGCCGGGCCACACGGGGCGCTTGCCGTTCTGGAACGGCGACAGCGCGGGCAGGCCGTACGAACTCGGTCTCGCTCTTGGCGCGTTCCGCAGGGAAGCGAAGAGTGATCCATCAATCATCGACGCGAGCCTCGACACCTACGCCCACGACAACCTGCTGAAATACCTCGAGGAGCAGGAAGAAGCGACCGGGATCGTCCCCGACGAGAAGACGCTCGTGCTCGAGCGTTTCACGGACGAGTTGGGGGATTGGCGCGTGGTGCTGCACACGCCGTTCGGTAAAGGTGTCAACGCCGCGTGGGCGCTGGCGACGGGGTGGCGCGTTGCGCAGGAGACAGGCATGGATGCTCAAGCGGTCGCGGGCGACGACGGTATCGTGCTGCGCCTGCCGCAGGGAGAGAAGGAGCCCGACGGCTCGATTTTCGCCTTCGACGCCGACGAGATCGCGGATATCGTCACCGAGCAAGTGGGCAATTCCGCACTGTTCGCCTCCCGTTTCCGCGAGTGCGCCGCACGCGCATTGCTCCTGCCGCGCCGCAATCCCGGCAAGCGGGCGCCGCTGTGGCAGCAGCGGCAACGCGCGGAGCAGCTTCTCGACGCCGCCCGCAGCTACCCGTCCTTCCCGATCATCCTGGAGACAGTCCGCGAGTGCCTCCAGGACGTCTACGATTTGCCGTCGCTGCAGGACGTGATGCGCAGCCTGGCCACCCGCCGCATCCGCATTGCCGAGGTGACCACTGACCAGCCGAGCCCGTTCGCGTCGAGCCTGCTGTTCAACTACACCGGCGCGTTCATGTACGAAGGCGACACACCGCTCGCGGAAAAACGCGCCGCCGTCCTCGCACTCGACCCGTCGTTGCTCGCGAAATTGCTCGGCACCGTCGAATTGCGTGAGCTTCTCGACGCCGACGTCATCGCCGAGGTCGATGCCTCCCTGCGCCGACTCGGAAAGGCCGAGACTTCGGAGCAGTTCGCTGACACGCTCCGCATCGTCGGACCCGTTCCCGTCGATCAGCTCGAGCTCTACACCTCGGTTCCCGCCGCCGCTCTCGAAGAGAGCCTGGGCAAGCGGATCATGCGTGTGCGCATCGGCGGCCGTGAGCATCTCGCCCAAGCGCTCGACGCGCCATTGCTTCGCGACGGCCTCGGTGTCCCCGTCCCTCCCGGCATCGCCGCCCAGGTGGCCACGATCCCGGATGCGCTCAGCCAACTGGCCAGCCGGTGGGTGCGAACACGCGGGCCGTTCACCCTGCGCGACCTCGCCGCCGCATTCGGTCTGTCCGTCGGTGCCTCCTATGAGACACTGAAGCGCCTCATTGAGGACGGGAAGGTCATCGAGGGCCGTTACCGCCAGGGCGTCGAGGAGCAGGAATACATGGGGGCAGAGGTCCTGCGTATCGTGCGCACCCGCTCGCTCGCCGCCGCTCGTGCGCAGACCCGCCCGGTCTCCCAGTCGGCCCTCGGCCGCTTCATGCCCGCCTGGCTCAATATCGCCCCGGCGGGGCAGCGGCCGGCACTCCGCGGCGCCGACGGCGTCTTTTCTGTCATCGAACAGCTCGCCGGGATCCGTCTGCCCGCCAGCGCGTGGGAGTCGATGATCCTTCCCAGCCGCGTCGGCGATTATTCCCCGGAGATGCTCGACGAGCTCACCTTGTCCGGTGAAGTGCAGATCGTCGGGGCGGGCAAAGCCGGTGCGCGCGATCCGTGGATCATGCTGCTTCCCGCCGACTACGCGGCGCAGCTCATTCCCGTTCCGGAAGAGCCGCTGCTGAGCCTCACTCAACAGCGCGTGATGGACAAGATCAACGTCGGTGGCGGCTATCTCTTCACCGACCTGCTCGGGCCCGCATCTGAATCGTTCACCACCTCCGATGAACTCCGCGAATCCATGTGGGACCTGGTTGAAGCTGGACTCATCGCGCCGGATTCCTTCGCGCCGATCCGCGCGCGCCTTGCCGGCGGCAAGCATGGCAAGACAGCGCACCGCGCGAAGCGTCGGCCGTCGCGAAGCCGCATCCGTTCCGGCCGCACGACCTTTGCCAACGTCACCCCGCCGGACATGACTGGGCGCTGGGCCGCGACACCAACGCCAGACACTGACCCCACGCAGCGCTCGCTCGCGCACGGCGAGGCGTGGCTCGACCGCTACGGCGTAGTCACCCGCGGCAGCATCGTTGCCGAGGACGTTCTCGGCGGATTCGCGCTGGCCTACAAGACTCTGTCGGGGTTCGAGGAATCCGGCAAAGCCATGCGCGGCTACCTCGTCGAAGGGCTCGGCGCGGCGCAGTTCTCCACGCCCGCGACCATCGACCGGCTGCGCGGCCACCAGGATTCCGACGACCTCGTCGGTTGGCCGTCCGGCACGAAGGAGCCGAAGGCCTACGTGCTCGCCGCCACCGACCCGGCCAACCCGTACGGCGCGGCACTGCCGTGGCCTGACACCGGACCGACCCGCTCGGCAGGAGCACTCGTCGTGCTTATCGACGGCCTGCTTGCCGCCCACATCACCCGCGGCGGCAAGACAATGACCACCTTCTTCGACGGTTTCCCCGAAGGCACCGGCACCGAAGATGAATTGCTCACGATGGTCGTGGGAGCACTCACTGACTCGGTGGCGGCGGGAAGGTTGTCACCGTTGACCGTCGAAAAGCTCAACGGCGAGCCCGCATTCGCCCTGAAAAATCACGGTGCCGGCGCGTCCCCGCGCGGCGCGAAGATTGGTGGAAAAACTGTTGCCGCACCGAAGCGGCGGGGACGGACTGTCACCGATGCGATCAAAGCGATGGAGCTGGGCGGGGACCTTGATTTCGACGATCATTGAAAGGCTGCGATTGGTACCGGCGTGGTACCATTTGGCCCATGGCCATGAATTTGCGGTTGACGCCCGAAGTCGGCGAGAAGCTCGATGCTCTCGCTGAAATAGATGGAGCCTCAAAACAACAGGTGATTGCAAACCTGATCAGTGAGCGCTTTGAGCGCGAGACTGCTCGCGAGTTCGCAGAACGTGAACTCAGCTCGTTTTTTGATTCGCGCCAAGACCTCATGAATCGCCTCCGGGACGCTTGATGAATCCTCGTTCCGCCCTGCGACTGGAGTCAGTGAATCCGTGGCTTGAAGAACACGGCTTTTATGTCGCTGATCGGGGTCTCCTTGGCGCTGCGTTGGAACGCCCCTGGCTCACCTTTGAAGAGGCGGACCTTTATCCCGGGGTGTGGTTGAAAGCGGCCGCCCTCATGGACAGCATCATTTCAACCCACCCGTTCGTGGATGGGAATAAGCGCTCTGGTGTGCTGCTCGCGGTGCTATTACTGCGCGCTTACGATGTTCCCGTAGCTCACACCTCTTCGGATGACTGGTTCGAACTAGCGATTTCTGTAGCGACGGCGGCGCCGAGTGTCGAGGAAATTGCAGCGAGATTGCAAGCGATGGTTGAAGAATCCTAAAAGCCAGAACCTAGTATTTCAATATGCCTGAAGGTGATTCCGTCTACCAGCTGTCCAAACGGCTGCAGTTCATGACCGGGCGTGAGGTCACAGCGACATCGTTGCGGGTCCCACGGTTCGCCACCGTCGACTTCACGGGCATGACAGTGGAGCGTGTGTGGCCGTATGGGAAGCACTTGTTCATGCAGTTCGGGGCAGATGGCCACGACGCGCAGATCCTGCACACGCATCTGAAGATGGAAGGTACGTGGTCCGTTCACCGCGTGGGAACGAAATGGACAAAGCCCGGCCACACCGCGCGCGTCGTGCTCCAGCTTTTCGACGATGCCGGTGACATCGAGCTCGTTGGCCACTCCTTGGGGCTCGTCGATGTCTTCCCCGCGCGCGAGTACGAGGCCGAGATGGGGTACCTCGGGCCTGATCTTCTGGCCGAGGATTTCGACCACGATGAGGCAATGCGCCGCATTCTCGCTGACCCGGAGCGAGAGATCGGCAGAAGCTTGCTCGATCAGTATCGCGTCGCAGGTATCGGCAACGAATACCGTGCGGAGATCTGCTTCCTCGGCGGCGTCCATCCGGCGCGGACGGTGGCTGAGGTGGGCGAAGAAGGCGTCGACAAGCTCCTGCGCATTGCGCGCCGTCTGATGTGGGCGAATAAAGACGAGGTCAAACGCGTGACCACCGGCGTGAAACGCGCCGGCGAGACCACCTACGTGTTCGGGCGCAACAAAAAGCCCTGCCGCCGGTGCACCACCTTGATCACCAAGGGGTTCTTAGGCGGGCAGGGCGGTTTAGAGCGCGTGATCTGGTGGTGTCCCACCTGTCAGCCGGAGCCTGTGAGTTTCTAGCTATCTGGTGTCGAGCTCGCTTCCTTGTGAGTCATGATGGTCGCTTCTTCGGTTCCTGTCGATGACGAAATTGGACAAAAGCGCGGCGCATGCACCAATCGCTACCCCGGCAAGAAGGATTTTTGAACGAGCAGGCTGCTCGATGCCTCCTACCAATACGATGATTAGCGCGACCGCCAACGCTCCGAAGATAAGAGCGATCTGAATAACGTACTGGCGTTTGGAAAACTTCATCTTGTGGCCTTTCTCACGAGGGGGTCGAAGAGGGCTTGGGATGAGCCTGACTAAGCAGTCGGTGCCTCGTTCTTCTCCCGGATCGCACGGCGGATAAAGAAGATGAGGAAGCCTAGCAGGATCACGAGGAGGATCACGTAGACGACCTTGGAGTACTGGTCGATGTACCCGGTGACGGCCTCCCAGTTCTCGCCGAGCTTGAAGCCCAGGAAGATGAGGATGAAATTCCAAACGGCGGAGCCGAGGGTGGTCCACAGTCCGAAGGTGAGCAGGTTCATTCGGTCCAGGCCGGCGGGAATGGAGATCAGCGAGCGGATGCCGGGGATCAGGCGGCCGAAGAGAATCGAGGGCCTGCCGTATTTGTCGAACCAGGCGAGGGATTTATCAACGTCAGAGGCCTTGACCAGCCACATCCAGTCGGCGATGGCGCGCAGGCGGTCCGCGCCGAGCCAGGCGCCGATGCCGTAGAGAATGTACGCGCCCACTACGGAACCGATCGTTGCCCAGATGAACACCGAGATGAAGTTCAGGGAACCCTGGGCCACGGTGAAGCCGCCGAGTGGCAGGACCACCTCGGAAGGGATCGGCGGGAAGAGGTTTTCTAGCAGGATGGCGATGCCGACGCCGGGGGCGCCGAGCGTATCCATCAAACTGACAATGAAGTCAATGATTGCGGACATGGCAAGTATCTTGCCTTATGAGATGTCGGTCGACCAAGAATGAACCGGCGCGCCAGTCTTCTGATTCTCCAAGTAGAGCTTCAACATTTTCGCCAGAGCTTCCTGCCGCTCCGGTGTCGCGGGCTTCGTGCCGGGGCCGTATTTATCCAGCACATCCAGCTGCCAGGTTGCGCCGTTCTGGCGGTGCCATGCGCGGCCCTCAATGACTTTCAAGTACTTGTCGGCCAGATCTTCATCGACATCGAGGAGGCGCAGTCCCTCATGCGCCTGGTCGAGCAGGTGATTGAGGACGAGGTTGGACACGTCGATGCGCCCCAGCGTCGGCCACGTCATCGTCGCGCCGATGCCGTCCCTGGCACCGGCGTAGAAATTGCTCCGCGCATCGTCGAAGGTCAGGCGCGACCACACTGGGCGGGTCTGCTCGCCCAAGAATTTCGCGAGCCCGTAGTAGAACGCGGCATCCGCGATGATGTCGATCGTCGTCGGGCCGGCCGCGAGCAGGCGGTTCTCCACACGGATATGGGACAGCTCCAGCGACGGATCGTAGATCGGGCGGTTCCAGCGCCACACCGTGCCGTTGTGCAGGTTCAGGTAGTGCAAGCCCGGGCTGTTGCCGTCCATCATCGGTTTGCCCGCGTCAGTGCGGGATTCCGGAATGAGCGGGGAGAAGTACCGGACGTTTTCCTCGAAGAGGTCGAACACGCTCGTGATCCAGCGCTCGCCGAACCACACGCGCGGGCGCACTCCCTGGTTGACCAGGGTGTCCGTGCGGGTATCAATGGATTGCTTGAAGACCGGGATGCGCGATTCATGCCACGTGCGGTGCCCCATGAACAGCGGGGAGTTCGCACTCAGCGCCACCTGCGGGCCGGCGATCGCTTGGGACGCATTCCACGCTTCCGGGAACCGGTTCGGCGCGACTTGGAGGTGCAGCTGCATCGACGTGCAGGTCGACTCCGTGGCGATGTCATCGAAAGTGGCGCGGTAGCGCTCCTGCCGCGCGACGTCGATATGCACGAGCTCGCCGCGCGCCTCGACGACCATATTCGACAGCGCGGAATAGCGGTTCTCCTGCGTCATCCACTCGTCGCTTCGCAGATAATCAGTGGTCACCGTCGGCAGCGTGCCGATCATCGCCAGATTCGCACCAGCTTTTTTCGCCGCCTTATCGACGGCCCGCAGACGCTCATCCAGCCCCTCGTGCAGCACCGTCAACCCGTCGCCGGACAGCTCCATCGGCGGGTGGTTCACCTCGACGTTATAGCGGCCAATCTCGGCCTGGAATTCGTCGGAAAGCTCGGCGAGCACTTCCTTATTGCAGCCCGCGGGAGCCATCGTGTCGTCCACGAGATTGAGTTCGAGCTCGAGCCCGATGGTGCCGTGATCGACGAATTCAGCCTCCTGGAGGTGGCGATCGAAGATCTCCAGATCGTCCAGGAGCGCCTGACGGTATTTGGTCCGCTCTTTCGGGGTGTATGAATCGCGTGAAACGGCATCGCCCATGCGTAAATCTTATCCGCGCGCACGACGGGATGCACCGTATTCACACCCGCATTGCATTCACATGCGGCTATTTCTTGCTGCGGTACCACCCGATGAGCGCGTCGGTGGAGGAATCGCCAGTGTCAGGTTCTTCCGCACCGGAGACCGCGCCAGCGAGCTCATTCGCCTGCGCCTTGCCCAGCTCCACGCCCCACTGGTCGAAGGAATTGATGCCCCAGATCACGCCCTGCGTGAACACGATGTGCTCGTACAGCGCGATGAGAGCGCCCAACGCATGCGGTGTGAGTTCCTCCGCAAGGATCGTGGTGGTGGGGCGGTTGCCAGGCATGACCTTGTGCGGGGCCAATTGCTTATCGACGCCACCTGCCTCCACCTCTTCCTGCGTTTTCCCGAAAGCCAGCACCTTCGTCTGCGCGAAAAAATTCCCCATGAGGAGATCATGCATGGAGCCTTCCCCAGAAGCGGTGGGCAGGTCCTGCTTCGGGTTGGCGAAGCCGATGAAGTCTGCCGGCACCATTGTCGTGCCCTGGTGGATCAGCTGGTAGAAGGCATGTTGGCCGTTGGTGCCTGGTTCGCCCCAGAAGATCTCGCCAGTGTCGTAGGTGACCGGGGTGCCGTCGATACGCGTGCTCTTGCCGTTCGACTCCATGGTGAGCTGCTGCAGGTACGCCGGGAAGCGGGAGAGATCCTCGGAGTAGGGCAGCACCGCGTGGGTGTCTGCGCCGTGGAAATTGCGGTACCAGATATTCAGCAGGCCCATGAGCGCCGGAATATTTTCCTCCAGCGGTGCCGTGCGGAAGTGCTCGTCCATCGCGTTGAAACCCTCGAGGAAACGCATGAAGTCCTGCGGGCCGATCACCGCCATGAGCGAGAGGCCGATCGCCGAATCGACGGAGTAGCGGCCGCCGACCCAGTCCCAGAACGGGAACATATTGTCAGTGTCGATGCCGAATTCGGCGATCTTCTCCGCATTCGTCGACACCGCCACGAAATGCTTCGCGATAGCCGACTCATCCCCGTCGAACTGCTCCAGCAACCAGCGCTTCGCCGCATGCGCGTTGGACAGCGTCTCCTGGGTGGTGAAGGTCTTCGACGCCACGATGAACAGCGTCTCGCCCGCCTCGGCGTCGTCGAGCACACTCGTCATATCCGCGGGGTCGACATTGGAGACGAACTCCGCGGTGATCCCCGCCGTCGCGTACGTGCGCAGTGCCTTGGTGGCCATCGCCGGGCCCAAGTCGGAGCCGCCAATACCGATATTGACGACCTTCTTGATCGTGTGGCCCGTATGGCCGAGCCACTCGCCGGAGCGCAGCTTCGACGCGAAATCGCGCATCCGGCTCAGCACCTCGTGCACGTCAGCCGCGACATCCTGTCCGTCCACCTTGAGGTCGTCTTCCGCCGGGATGCGCAAACCGGTGTGGAGCACCGCGCGGTCCTCGGTGGTGTTGATGTGCTCGCCGGTGAACATCTTCTCCGTCGCGCCTTTCAGGTCCGCCTCCTCAGCGAGGGCCACCAGTGCTTTGAGAACGTCCTCGTCGACGAGGTTCTTCGACAGGTCTACGTGCAGGCCTGCCGCGTCGAACGTGAATTTCTCGGCCCGGCCACTATCGGTGTCGAACATCTCCCGCAAGGTCTTCTTGCTCTTCTCAGCGTGGAGTTTCAGCAGTTCGTTCCAAGTGGTTGTGGAGGTGATGTCGGTCATTGCCACTCCTAGAGGGGGTCATCGAGGGGATCTGCGGTCAATGCCTCCCAGACTAATGAAACTTACGGAACCCGGACCCGAATTTCGGCCATAATGGGAAGCCATGAGCATCGTGAAGATCAACGCAATCACCGTCCCCGAAGGCGCCGGCGAGCAGCTCGAGCAGCGCTTCGCAGCGCGCAAGCACGCCATCGACTCCCAGCCCGGCTTCGAGGGGTTCCAACTGCTGCGCCCGGTCAAGGGCGAAGAGCGCTACTTCGTAGTCACCCGCTGGGCCGACGAGGAGTCCTACAAGAACTGGTGGGCCGGCGAAGGCAAGGCCGCCCACGCCCACAAGGACGGCGAGGAACCCCGCAAGCCGGTCGCATCCGGTGCCGAACTCCTCGAATTCGAAGTCGTGCTCGATTCGCTCGAGCAGGACTAGGTTTTTGGTCGGGAGGTCTGGGGATTTCTGGATTTAGATCGACTTCAGAGTCGCGGATTTCCTGTTTTCCCAGGTCAGATTTGCGTGACGTGGAATCTATTTAAGCTATATCCAGCGCTCGTTCAGCCCACCACTCCGCGGGACTTCAATAACCGGAACAGAACCCATGGCAGCTGCTCCAGTGTCCCTGCCGACACGCGGACGACCGTCCATCCTTGTAGCTGGCATTCAAGACTGATCCGGAAGTCTTTGTCGCGCTGGTTCCTTGACAGGTGGTGCCCGCCGTCGTACATCAACGCGATCTTCAGGTCGACCAGCGCGAGGTCGAAGGTGGTGATGAGCCTCTCGCCGTCGAAAAGCGGCACCTGTTCGATGAAGACGAGCCCGGCCGGGCGCAGTTTAACGCACAGCTGCGCCCACTCTGCTGCACCGGCAAGCCTCGGGTCTTTCACAAGCGCCGTGCACATCAAGCGCATTTCAGTCTCTTTAGGGGAGTCCGCGAGCTGTCTAGATAAAGCGAGCACTTTCGTGACCCATTGCCTGTTCACCCGCCCGCGCGCGGCCCGAAGGATCGCAGGCTCGGAAACACCCAGGTGCCGCCGCGCCGCATCGACGAGTTGGACTGCCCACAGAAGTTGCGCATCGGATACCCATGTCGGCGTGGCCCACCCGTGAATTCCGTCGCGGATGTCTTGGAGAGCCTCAACCACTGCGTCAGTCGGTTGGCTCAGCGGGATATTTGTCCCGCGCCATCTGACGGTCCACGTGCGCTTCGCTTTTCGACGCCTCCTCACCAGCCCCCACTCCCTGTCGCCGTCCCCGGCAGAAGTGTTCACGGTGGCGTCGCATGAATCGGCGAGGAACGGTAAACCGAGCAGGGCCAACGCGCTCACGCCCGAGACGACGCATTCCGGGTTGTCGTGCGCGTGCGCAATGGCGCGGATTCCGGCCGGTGCGTCGTGCATGTGGCGCCGCGGGTGGAACCGGGCATCGTGGTGAATGAGTTCTTGCGCGCGCACCGGGAAGTGCGTCGCCCACCAGGCGGGGGAGACCCGCACTCCGGTGCCTTCTTGATTCAGGCGTCCGGGGACTCGCCCGGTGATATCCATTTCGTCGCTGCATGGGAGTTGGGTGAAAGCCATGCCTTTTTAGACTGGCTCCACACGGTATCGGTTCCCGCACAGAATGAGGGGCTGGATTTAGTTTGAATCGTTACTGCGTCACGTAAATCTGACCTGGGGAAACGGCCTGCACTACTAACCGAAATTCAATCGTGATCCAGATCCACCGAGAAACTCAGCCCAACTTGCCCCGGCCGAGTCGCAGCAAAATGGCGGCGAGGTTGGGGCCTTCTTCACCGAGCTCGTCGCGGAACTGGTTGATGATGGCTACTTCGCGGGTGTGGACAAGGCGGGTGCCGCCAGAGCCCATGCGGGTCTTGCCGATGGCATTAGCAATCTCTGAGCGGCGCTTCACGGCATCGAGGATGACGCGGTCGAGCCGGTCGATTTCTTGGCGGTAGGCCTGGATCTCCTCGTCGGACAACGGGTCGTCGGTGCCGGACGGGTGCCTGATATCGCTGTTCTCCACGCTCATAACCATTGATTCTGCCACGAATTCCACAGCGTGTTCGGACGGCTCCGGACGGGGTGGTTCACCCCGCCAAGTACGGTAGGAGCCATCATGGGAACAGATTTGATTTTGGGGTTGAATCCGCAGCAGAAGGCAGCCGTTGAGCACTCCGGCAGCCCGCTGCTCATTGTCGCTGGCGCTGGATCCGGCAAGACGGCTGTGCTGACGCGCAGGATCGCGTTTCTGCTGCAGGAGCGCGGGGTAGCGCCGTGGGAGATCCTGGCCATCACCTTCACCAATAAGGCTGCCGCGGAGATGAAAGAGCGCGTCAGTCAGCTGATCGGGCCGCAGGCGGAGCGGATGTGGGTGGCCACATTCCACTCGGTGTGCGTGCGTATTCTGCGGCAGCAGGCGCAGCTGGTGAAGGGCCTGAACACGAACTTCACTATTTATGACGGGGATGATTCGCGGCGTCTGTTGGGCATGATCGCGAAGGAAGCGAACCTGGATCTGAAGAAGTTCTCGCCGCGTGCGCTAGCGAATGCGATTTCGAATCTGAAGAACGAGTTGATCGGGCCAGAGCGCGCGCAACGAAACGCCGAGAAAACGAAGAATCCGTTTGAGACGACGGTGGCGAAGGTCTATGCCGAGTACCAGCGTCGTCTGCGTGAGGCGAATGCGGTGGACTTCGACGACCTGATCGGAGAGGTGGTCGGGCTGTTCCAGCGCCACCCCCATGTGGTGGAGTACTACCGGCGTCGGTTCCGCCATGTGTTGGTGGACGAGTACCAGGACACCAACCACGCGCAGTACGAGCTGATCCACACGCTCGTCGGTAACGGTGCCGATGCACCGGAGCTGGCGGTTGTGGGCGATTCGGATCAGTCGATTTATGCGTTCCGTGGGGCCACGATCCGCAATATCGAGGAATTCGAGCGTGATTACCCGAATGCGACGACGATCATGCTGGAGCAGAACTACCGCTCGACGCAGAATATTCTCGCCGCGGCGAATGCGGTGATCGCGCAGAACGCCGGCCGCCGCCCAAAGAAGCTGTGGACGGATCTGGGAGAGGGCGAGAAGATCGTCGGGTACGTCGCGGACAATGAGCACGACGAGGCACGTTTTGTCGCCAGCGAAGTCGACGCATTGGCGGACCGGGGCACGGATTATTCGGATATCGCGGTCATGTACCGCACGAACAACTCGTCGCGTGCGTTGGAGGATATTTTCATCCGCGCGGGCATCCCGTACAAGGTGGTCGGCGGCACGCGCTTCTACGAGCGCAAGGAGATCCGCGATGTCATCGCCTACCTGCGCGTGCTGGAGAACCCGGATGATTCGGTGAGCATGCGCCGCATCATCAATGTGCCGAAACGCGGCATCGGTGACAAGGCGCAGGCGATGGTCGCGCTGTATGCGGACAACCACCAGATCAGCTTCGGGCGCGCGCTGATTGATGTCGCGGGCGGGGAAGGCGATGCCATCTCGTCCCGCTCCCGGAACGCGATCTCCAGGTTCGTCGACATTTTGAACGGTCTGCGCGCCGATATGGACGAACTCGTCAACGAGGTGACTGGCATGCCGGATTTGGGCGGTCTGGTCGCCCGCATTCTGGATGTGACCGGCTACCGCGCGGAGTTGGAGGCATCGAATGACCCGCAGGACGGGGCGCGGCTGGACAACCTCAACGAGCTTGTGTCGGTGGCCCGGGAGTTCTCGTCCGATGCAGCGAACACGATGGCGTACGAGGAGTTCGATCCGGACAGCGGTGAAGCACAGCCAGGATCGCTGCAGGCGTTCTTGGAGCGTGTCTCCTTCGTCGCTGATGCGGACCAAATCCCAGATGAGGGGCAGGGCGTTGTAACGCTGATGACGTTGCACACGGCGAAGGGATTGGAATTCCCAGTCGTATTTGTCACCGGCTGGGAGGACGGGCAGTTCCCGCACTTGCGTGCACTGGGTGATCCGGATGAACTCGCGGAAGAACGCCGTCTTGCTTATGTCGGCATTACTCGCGCACGCGAGCAGCTGTACCTGACCCGTGCGATGCTGCGGTCCTCGTGGGGCTCCCCGGTGACCAACCCCGCCAGTCGCTTCCTCGCGGAAGTCCCTGAGGACCTCCTCGACTGGCGGCGGGTGGAACCGGAGCGCTCCTTTTCCTCGGACGCGTGGGGCAGCCCGGTCCCCGCGCGACGCACGAGGCGCCGCAGCGAGAGCAGCGTGAAGGTGAATAAGAACCTTCAGCTGGCGAAGGGGGACCGTGTCAACCACGCGAAGTACGGGCTGGGCACGGTCATGAGCGTTGACGGTGTCGGTCCGCGGGAGACCGTCACCATCGATTTCGGTTCGAGTGGAACGGTGCGGCTCATGCTCATCGGCGGCGTGCCGATGGAGAAGATCTAGCCGCTTAGACGGTGATGCCGCGCTCGGCGAACCACGGCACCGGGTCCACTCGGTTCTCGCCGTCCGGCAAGATCTCGAAGTGCAGGTGCGGGCCGGTGGAGTGGCCCTCGTTGCCCATCTCGGCGATCTGCTGGCCGGCGGCGACGCGGTCGCCCACATTCACGTTGAACGAGCGGACGTGGCCGTAGACGCTGATGGAGCCGTCGTCGTGGCGCACACGGACCCACTTGCCGAAGCCACGGGCCGGCCCGGCGTTGATCACGGTGCCGTCCATGACGGCGAGGATCGGGGTGCCCAGATCATTGGCGATATCGATGCCGTAGTGGAAGGTGCCCCAACGCGGGCCGAAGCCGGAGGTGAAGCGACCCTGGGTCGGCATGACGACCTTATTGCCGTTCGGGGAGGTGCCTGACTGCTCGGTGACAGACGTGGTGGGGACGTCGGCGGTGGCTTCCTCTTCGTTGTACTCGGGAAGCTCGCGGGGGTCGTAGACGACCTGGTAGCCCGCGGCGGAGAAGGTCGCGCCCTTGGAGAAAATATCGTCGAGCGCCACGCCGATCGACGGCAGGGCGGGGCCGAGACCATCGACTTGCTGTCCGTTGACGGAGACGGAGAGCGCGTGGGCGGGAATAGCGGTCAGGGGGATGCTCAGTGCCACGGCGGCGACGAGGAGGCGTCGTTTCATGTCGTCTGTCGTCCTTTTACGCTTCGGGGAGTATAGGCATTTTCCAACTCGCAACATGCTAGCGGCAGAAACCACCCCGATCAATGTCATTTTCGTGGTTGACGTGCAGAAAAGGGCGAAACCACGCTCAAAAGTGCAGGTAATAACAGTTAACTAGTGTGACAAGAGTGAATTATGTGAATTTCCCGCCGGGGGGTGAAAAGCGCATAAAAATTCCCCCCGGGGTGAGCCGGAGGGAACTGTGAATTGTTTAGAGGGAGATGCCGCGCTCGGCCAGCCACGGGGCCGGGTCGACGGCGTCGCCGCCGTTCGGGTGGACCTCGAAGTGGAGGTGCGAACCGGTGGAGAAGCCGCGGGAGCCCATGCCAGCGATCTTCTGGCCGGCGTGAACCTTGTCGCCGACGGCGACGTCAATGGTCTCCATGTGGCCGTAGACGGTGATCGTGCCGTCCTCGTGGCGCAGGCGGACCCAGTTGCCGAAGCCGCCAGCCGGGCCTGCGTCGATGACCTCGCCGTCGGACACGGCGCGGATCGGGGTGCCGACGGCATTGGCAATGTCGACGCCCTTGTGGAAGGAGCCCCAACGCGGACCGAAGCCGGAGGTGAAGGTGCCCTCAGCCGGCTTCACGGTCAGCGGCGCGCGGGCGGCGAGATCGGCGGCGGAGCGGACCTTTGCGTACTCAACAGCCTTCCCCAGCTGTTCAGACAGGTTGTCCACGGGCTTGTACTCGCTGATGGCGAGGATCTGCGGGGCTGCCTGTGCGGCCTCGTCGGTGGCATCCTCGAGCGCTGCCTGGGCTGCGCTTGCGTGATCTGCGTTCGCTGCGGATGCGGCGGAGATTCCGCCGGATGCCACGGCGCCAGTTGCTACCGCGACTAATGCCACACGACCCTTGTTCGTGCTCTGCTTGCGGTGCTTGCCTGCGGTGCGGCGTGCGCTCGAAGAGTTCAAGGTGTACCTCGTTGAGATCGTCATTGGGTAACGGTTCGTTCTGGAATCGTAACCTCTTTGTTATCTACGGGGTGTAACAGTAGCGAGTCTCAGTGCAGCAAGCAAGCTAAATAGTGAGATTCACATATTCGTGTTTGAACCTTCATGCGTTACACAGTGATTGGGAATGGTTACTGAATCGTGTCCCAGCGCCCAATCGCACCGTTCACGTGCCAAAGTTGAAGGTGATGAGCAAGAACTCTAGTCCGCCAAGTAGATCGACTGGCACGGCGCCGTCGATAAGCCGTCGCCGTTTCCGCGCGGAGCGTAACGACGCCGCGAACCGCACGCCCGCTACGGAGCAGGCTCCCACGACGATGAAGGAGCGTGTCCGGCACTACCTTCCGTACGTGGGTGTTCCGAACCTCGTTGTGGTGCTCGGCATCGTTGTCGTATGTCTGGGGACGATTCTGCTCACGGGTGGCCGTCTCGCTGCTTTGCCGTCGTCGATCGCGGAGCTGTGGTTCGTGCTGCACGGCGTTCCGGTGAGTTTTCAAGGCGTGACGCTCGGCGCGATGCCGCTGGCTCCCGTCATTGGGGTGGTGGCGCTGATCGCGTGGCGTGTGCGTGCGGCTACCCGCGAACGCGTGAGCATTCTCGACCTATACGTGATCTTCGGGTTGGTCGTGCTCATACCGTTCACGCTTTCCGCGGTCGCGTGGTTCATGGTGGAAGATGCCACGGCAGTCTTCCCGTTGGCGCCGCCTGCGCTCCACAAGGCCCTCCTGATTCCGGTCGTCGTCCACCTCGCGGGTATGGCGTGCGGCATGAGCGGCCGCCTGTGGAAAGCACTTCTTACGCGTCTCGGCGCGCCCGATTCGCTTTACGACGCCGCCCGCGCGATCGTTCGCCTCTGCCTCCGCCTGCTCGCCGCTGCGGCCGTCGTGTACCTGATTGCCCTGGCGCTCGGCTTCGGTCGGATCAACGAGCTACTCGGCGAGTTCCCGACCTTGGGTGCCGGCGGCGGCTTCGCGTTGGTCGTGCTGAGTCTGCTGTATCTGCCGAATGCCGCCGTGTCCACCCTGGCTGTTCTGCTGGGCGCGCCTTTCGATATCGCCCGAGGTGGGGTGTCTCTCTTCGGCGCCGCGCTGGTACCGCTTCCGCCGTTCCCGCTGTTCGCCGCCATCCCTGGCGATGTTCCAGTCTGGGCCCCGGTCCTTCTGGTCATTCCTGCCGCTGTGATGATCCACTTCGTGCTCTCCCGCCGTTTGGATGGACTCGGAATTGTCTTCGCGGCTGCGCTGGCGGCTGCTTTCGCCGCGGTAGCGGGACTCATGTCCGGCGGCGAGGTCGGCGCCTACGGCTGGGTCGGCCCGAATCCGTGGTTCTTCGCCCTCGCTGCGGCCCTGTGGACTGCAATCATCTCGGGCGCCGCCTGGCTCGTTGCTTACTTCATGCAGCAGCGCAACGACGAGAAATCCGAGGAAGAGGAAGAGCCGGAAGAAGAGGAGCCGGAAGAAGAGCCTGAGCCGGAGATCATCGAGGCAGAAGAAGAGCTTGGGGCAGAGGAAGAAGAGGAGTCCGAGCCCGAGGTCATCGAAGCAGAAGAGGACGAGGAACCCGAGGAACCCGAGGAAGAAGAGGACGAAGGGGACGTCGATAAGACTGCTGCTTCTGGGGGCGGGTCGACGGCGATCTCGGTGAAAAACGAGGAGCAGCTAGACTGATCTTCTGTGGCAGAGACTTCTCAGACTTCTGTAGCGGTGCTCGTTTCCGGATCGGGGACGTTGCTTCAGGCGATCTTGGATAACCAGGGCTCATATTCGGTTGATCGTGTGGTCGCCGATGTGGAATGCCCGGCGTTGGACCGCGCGCGTAAAGCAGGCGTGCGCACTGAGGTCGTGGCGCTTGAGGGTGACCGGGACGATTGGAACCGGCGGCTCGCCGAAACGGTGGGGGACCCGGATCTCGTGGTGTCAGCCGGCTTCATGAAGATCGTGGGGGAGGCGTTCCTCGCGCGTTTCGAAGGCCGTCTGATCAATACCCATCCGGCGTTGCTGCCTGCATTTCCCGGCGCCCACGCGGTGCGCGACGCGCTCGCGTACGGCGTGAAGGTCACAGGCACCACCGTCCACTACATCGACGTCGGAGTGGATACCGGCGAGATCATCGCCCAGCGTGCGGTCGACGTGCGCGAGGGGGAGACTGAAGAAGATTTGCACGAACGCATTAAGGAAGTCGAGCGCGCACTTATCGTGGACACGTTGAACCGCGCCGAACCCTCAACTACTGGAAAGGTCGAATTCCGAGCATGAGCAATCGCACCCCCATCAAACGCGCACTGATCAGCGTTTACGACAAGACCGGGATTGAGGAACTCGCTGCCGCTCTGGCGGAGGCCGGGGTGGAGATCGTCTCCACCGGTTCCACAGCGCAACGAATCAAGGACACGGGCGTCGAAGTCACTGAGGTCGCTGAGGTGACCGGCTTCCCGGAGGTGCTCGAGGGCCGCGTGAAGACACTGCACCCGCACGTGCACGCCGGCATCCTGGCGGATTTACGGAAGGACGACCACGCGAAGCAGATCGAAGAGCTCGGCGTGAAGCCGTTCGAGCTCGTCGTGGTGAACCTCTACCCGTTCTCCGAGACGGTCGCTTCCGGTGCTGGCTTCGATGAGGTCGTCGAGATGATCGACATCGGCGGCCCGTCCATGGTCCGTGCGGCGGCGAAGAATCACCCGTCGGTGGCGATCGTCGTCGATCCCGCCAAGTACGGGGACGTTGCGGAAGCCGTCAAGGCCGGCGGCTTCGACGAGGACCAGCGCCGTCAGCTCGCGGCTGACGCGTTCGCGCACACGGCACAGTACGATGCGGCTGTTTCCGCTTGGTTCGACGAGCAGCTGGGAAGCTCGAAGCAGCTCCGTTACGGCGAGAACCCGCACCAGGCCGCAAGCCTCACCTCCGACGGCACCGGCCTGGCCGGCGCTACCCAGCACGGCGGCAAGGAAATGTCCTACAACAACTACCAGGACGCCGATGCGGCATGGCGCGCATGCTGGGACCACGAGCGCCCGTGCGTCGCCGTGATCAAGCACGCCAACCCGTGCGGCATCGCTGTTTCTGAGGACTCCATCGCCGAGGCTCACAAGAAGGCCCACGCCTGCGACCCAGTCAGCGCTTACGGTGGCGTGATCGCCGCCAACCGTGAGGTGACCCTTGAGATGGCCGAGCAGGTCAAGCCGATCTTCACTGAGGTGATCATCGCCCCGAGCTTCGCCGACGACGCGCTAGAGCTGCTGCAGACCAAGAAGAACCTGCGCATCCTCACCGCCGAGAAGCCGGAGCGCGAGGGCAAGGAGATCAAGCAGATCTCCGGCGGCATGCTCGTCCAGGACCGTGATATCTACCAGGCGGAGGGCGACAAGCCGGAGAATTGGACGCTCGCTGCTGGCGAAGCCGTTGACGAAGAGACCCTCAAGGACCTCGAGTTCGCATGGAATGCCATTCGCTGCGTGAAGTCCAATGCCATTCTCATTGCTGCCGACGGCGGCGCTGTGGGCGTGGGCATGGGCCAGGTCAACCGCGTCGACTCCGCGAAGCTCGCTGTCGACCGCGCCAACACTCTCGACGAGGGCCGCAACCGCACCAACGGGGCAGTCGCCGCATCGGACGCGTTCTTCCCGTTCGCTGACGGATTCCAGATCCTTGCCGACGCGGGTGTGAAGGCCGTTGTCCAGCCGGGCGGTTCCATCCGCGACGAGGAGGTCGTCGCCGCTGCGAATGAAGCCGGTGTGACGATGTACTTCACAGGGACGCGCCACTTCGCGCACTAGGAACTAAACTAGAGGTCTTTGAAGGACCTTTTTCTCGCGGAGCAAAGGATAATCAACGTGAGCACACCGACGTGGGACGCACCTGAGCAGCCAGCCCCGAAGAGCTCGAACACTGCTTTGATCGTCGTCAGCACGATCGCGGTGATGCTGGCTCTTGCCCTCGTCGGCTTTCTCGCGTTCTACTTTTTCTCCGGTTCGAAGCAGGAGACTGAAGAGACCGCAGCTTTGTCCCAGATCTCCGCGCCTGAGTCGGCGCCGGCATCAAACTCCACGGTCACGCAGACTGTCGACGCGCCGCCGCCGACCAAGGAAGAAAAGCCGAAGTGCGACTACTCTTCCTGGGACGTGACAGACTCGCAGGTGACCACCCCGGGCTTTGCCAAGAACGTCTTCAACGACTTCAAGGCGGCGTGCCGTGAGGAAGGGGGCCCGAATGTGACGCTCGTGGATGTCTACAGCCCCCGTACCGGTAAGAACTACACGATGTCGTGCCGGGACCGCGGAGACCAGGTCGTGTGCACCGGTGGCCGTAATGCGGCGGTTTATATCTCGTGAGGAAAGCACTGACCGGAGGCGTGCTGGGGGCGGCGCTGTGCCTCACCGCCTGCACCGTCGGCGACCCCCTGGAAGAGCCGGCACCCGTCGATGTCACCACCGTGACTGAGACCGCCAAGCCCACGCCAGAATCGTCGGAACCGTCAGAAGCGACGCAGCCGAAAACTCCTGAAAAGCGCGAACCTTCCGGCGCTGATGTCACCGCTGAGCTCACCTCCGCGGTCGACCAAGTCGTCGCAGCGCACGGGGGAACAGCGGCGGTGTCGATGGGCGAGTCCACCGCCGGTGACGCGTCCAGTTTCGCGTCCTGGTCCACCATGAAGGTCCCGGTGGCGATTGCCGCTCTCAAAGAGCACCCCGAGATGACCGTGGAGGCCACGAACGCCATTGAGGTCTCCGATAACGGGGCAGCGGACATGCTGTGGAATGCGACCACGCCGGAAGCGGTGGAAGCAGTCCTCGCCGAAGGCGGTGCCCCCGTCACAGTAGAAAGAAATATCACCCGCCCAGGCTTCTCTGCCTTCGGCCAGACGCAGTGGAGCGTTGCCGACCAAGCGCGGTTCGCGTCGAACCTGGGCTGTGTCGCAGGCTCTGGCCCGGTCCTCGAGATGATGGGGAATGTCGCCCAGAACTACGGCCTCGGAACGATCCCGGGGGCGCGGTTCAAAGGGGGATGGGGGCCGTCGATAAGCGGTGCGTACGAGGTCCGCCAACTGGGACTCGTGCCGGACGCTGCTGGCCGCACGATTCCCGTCGCTATCGCTGCGAGCGCGGCGGACGGCACCTACGAATCCGCGCAAGTGATGCTCACACAGCTCGTGACCGAGCTCGGCCCAGCTCTCAACGCCGCTCCCGAAGCCGCCTGCGCATAAAAAATCTCCCCCGCCTCCAAGATTGGAAGCGGGGGAGAAGCCGAAACTCTACGCTGTCATCGTCAACCTTGGCTAATTAGCGGGTCGTGAACGGCAGGAGAGCCATCTCGCGCGCGTTCTTCACAGCGGTAGCGACCTGGCGCTGCTGCTGCGGCGTCAGGCCAGTGACGCGACGCGAACGGATCTTGTGGCGATCGGAGATGAACAGACGCAAGGTCTCAATGTCCTTGTAGTCCACAGCTTCGATGCCCTTGGCCTTGAGCGGGTTCTTCTTCGGGCGGCGGGACTGCTCCATCCGCACCTTGCGGTTGTTATTGCGCTTCATTTACATGCACTCCCTTGCTTACCACGAGGACTTGCGGACGCCCGGCAGCTCACCGCGGTGGGCCATCTCGCGCATACGGACGCGGGACAGGCCGAACTTGCGGAGGTAGCCGCGGGGGCGGCCGTCGTGCGAGTCGCGGTTACGGACGCGAGCCGGGGAGGCATCGCGCGGCTGACGGTTGAGCTCAAACTGAGCTTCGAGACGGTCCTCGTCGGACGTCTCCGGGTTACGGATGATCGCCTTGAGCTCCTGACGGCGCTCGGCGTAACGCTCGACGATCTCCTTGCGCTTCTCGTTCTTAGCGATCTTGGACTTCTTCGCCATTCTTATCGCTCCTCGCGGAATTCAACGTGCTTGCGCGCAACCGGATCGTACTTCTTCAGCGTGATGCGGTCCGGGTTATTGCGCTTGTTCTTACGGGTGACGTAGGTGTAGCCGGTGCCCGCGGTGCTCTTGAGCTTGATGATCGGGCGGATATCGTTACGTGCCATGAGCTAGATCTTCTCCCCTCGGGCGCGGATCTGAGCAACGACGGACTCGATGCCGTCGCGATCGATGATCTTCAGACCCTTGGTGGAAACATTAAGCGTGATGGTACGGCCCTCGGAGGGCAGGTAGAAACGCCGCTTCTGCACGTTGGGGTTCCAACGGCGCGAATGGCGGCGGTGCGAGTGAGACACGGTCTTGCCGAAAGACGGCTTCTTTCCCGTGACCTGGCAATGTGCCGACATTGGTTACTTCTTTCTCCTAGCCGCTTGAGCCACGGAGACTATGAGGTGGACGCCGCGCTCGCTAATGGTTATCGGCCGGAAATGTGAGGATGGCCGTGATGAACGAGGGCGTCGCAAGTCACCGGTTGACTAAGCGTAAACGTGTACTTCGACAACAGCGAGAGTAAACACTACACGCGCACGCCCTCATCTCATAATCGCTCGCGCGCTTATCGACGGGCTTCCGTTCAGCCCGCAACCATCATTGCCCCGAGCGGGACCGCGACAGCGAAAGGTGCGAGACATGCGCCGCGGACGGCCACGTCCTTCCATGCGACGGCGACCCCCGCACGCTGTAGCTGGTCGTGCCATAGCAGCGTGGCGAGCGACGCCCACGGCGTCACGATGGGCCCGCAGTTGACACCTATTAGTAGGGCCATGATCTGCTGCGGGGTCTGCGCGGACGGTTCCAGCAGCAAATAAGCCGGCAAATTATTCACTGCATTCGCTGCTACTGCGCCTGCCGCGGCGAGCGGAACTGGGTCGAGCTCCCCGAATTCAATCCCGGCGGCAATTGCGGCGGCGGAGGCACACGAAAAGGTGGCGGCCAAGACGATTGAGAACCACGGAACGAGATTGCTTCTGCGGTGGTTCTTTTCGGCTGCCGCGTAGAGCACTGCTGCGGCGACCGTACTGACAAGCCAGTAGGGGAGCACCAGTAGCGCCGGAGGGATGACCGCCAGCACGGCGAGCGCGACCCTCAAGGCGGGACTGCTCGCCGCTTCGTCCTCAGTCCGCGGACTCGGCGCAGGCTCGTCCGCGGCGAGAACATAGGTCAGCCAAGACGCAGCCACGGCGACGAGGAGTGCCGCGGCGGCCGGGGCGGCGGCCATGCGCATATATGCGGTCTCAGACGCGATGTGGGCTGGCCCGGCGGCGAGAAGATTGGTCAGGTTCGACACTGGCAAAAGCAGCGAGCCGAGGTTGGCTATCCACACCACGGCGAATGCCACCGGCACCACCTTCAGGCCGTTTCTGCGCGCCAGGGCCACCGCCATCGGGGTGATCATGATCGCTGTCGTGTCGAGAGAGAGAAAGATCGTGGAGGCCGCTGCGATGGCGACAATGCCGGACCAGAGTGCCCACGGCGAGCGTGTCCACCTCTCAAGTCCGCGCGCGACCGCCTCGAATGCTCCGGCGGCGGACGCTAGATTCACAGTCACGGACATTCCCGCGACGAACAACAGCACCGGGGCCAGTCGCAGCGCGAGGGAGAGCAGGGCTTCTGGCTCGGCGACGGCGAGAAAAACAGCGCTCGGAGCGAGCACGGCTGCGCACACGGCCCAGCGAAGCAGCGATTTCGGGATAGTGTCCATCACCTGTACTATGTATCAAGTTGTCTGATCAGGCGTATTCGCGCTGCTCGGATAAAGACCATTTTCGCACCCAACTCAGGCACGATCCGGATAAGCATTCCGGAACCGACCTGAAGTATCAATCCTGAGGGAAACGAAGAGATGAAAAAAGATATCCACCCTGATTACCACCCGGTGATCTTCCAGGACGCAGGTACTGGCCGCCAGTTCCTGACCCGTTCCACCGCGACCTCTGACCGTACTGTCCAGTGGGAGGACGGCAACGAGTACCCGCTCATCGTCGTCGACGTGACCAGCGAGTCGCACCCGTTCTGGACTGGCGCACAGCGTGTCATGGACACCGCTGGCCGCGTCGAGAAGTTCAACCGCCGCTTCGGTGGCATGGCCCGCCGCAAGAAGAAGTCCGCCAACTAATCGCGGTAAAGGAGGAAAGACACCATGGCAACCCCGAAGTTCCGTAAGTCCCGTTCGAATACGCACCACCGCCGTTCCCAGTGGAAGGCTGACAACGCCGCACTGCAGGAAGTCAAGATCGACGGTCAGACCGTGCGTATCCCGCGCCGCCTGATCAAGGCCGCTGAGCAGGGCCTGATCGACGTCGAGCAGTTCTAAGCTCGGTGCCAAAACTCGATAGCTAAAAGCCGGTCATCCCGATTGCGGTGGCCGGCTTTTCGCATATGCAGGCGAAATTGCCCATAATAGATCGCATGAAAGTTCTGGTGGTCGACGATGAGCAGGCAGTCCGCGAATCCCTGCGCCGTTCCCTGAAATTCAACGGGTACGACGTCATCCTGGCAGAAGATGGCGTGCAAGCCCTGGACATGATCAGGGCCGAGCAACCGGATCTCACCATTCTGGACGTGATGATGCCGCGTCTCGACGGACTCGGGGTGTGCCGCGAGCTGCGCTCCACTGGGTACGACCGGCCGATTCTCATGCTCACTGCTCGCGACGGTGTCGCCGAGCGCGTCGCCGGCCTCGATGCCGGCGCGGATGACTACCTGCCCAAGCCTTTCGCTCTCGAAGAATTGCTGGCCCGCGTGCGCTCCCTGTTTCGCCGCGCGCAGGCGGATGCGACAGACGTCGAAAAGCGAGGCCCTAGTGCTGAGCTGACCTTCGAAGACCTTCACCTCGATGCGATTTCCCGCGATGTCTACCGCGGCGACCGGCACATCTCCCTGACGCGAACGGAATTCTCCCTGTTGGAAGTTTTGATGCGCAACCCGCGTCGCGTGCTGTCCCGCCAGACGATTCTCGAGGAGGTCTGGGGGCACGAGTTCCCGTCCTCCGGTAATGCCTTGGAGGTGTATATCGGGTACCTGCGCCGGAAAACTGAGGCCGGCGGTGAGGCGCGTCTGATCCACACCGTCCGTGGCGTGGGTTATGTCCTGCGGGAGACCGCTCCGTGATCCTTCGCCGCATCACTGCGGACGGAGATATGGATCTGCGCCCGGCGCGCACCTCTCCCGTCCGCGGCCGGATCGCCACATTCGCTGGCGCCGGCGTGGCAACGGCGGTTGGCGCGACCGCAGTGATGTCGTATATCGCCGTGTTCGGCGCAATGGAGGAGCATGAACTCAGTGCACTGAATTCCCGCACCATCGCGCTGATGCGGCAGGTGGATGACGGCACAGCGGATGATGAGGCGCTACGGTCGATCGTCGATAAGTTCAGGGCCGATAACCCCGGCTACCGTGCGTCTGTCTCGCGGCAGGAACACGAGTTCTTCGTTGGCGATCCAATGCCTGTGGACCGGATGGCGCGCGATGGCGAACCTGCGAATTGGTCGCAGCTCGAAAACGGAGACGAGATGGTCTCCGTGCTGCGCAATGACCACGGCACGACGGTCGCGGTGGCGCACAACCGTGCTCATTTCTCGCACCTGCAAAGTCGGCTGAAAGCGATTCTCGCCGGCATCGTCGGTCTGGGCACTCTGCTTGCGGCACTGACGGGCAGCATCATCGCGCGTGTGACCGTTCGGCCTGTCGGCCGTCTCCGCCACGCAATGGACAAGGTCTCCACTGAAGGGAGTCTGGAGCCCATTGAGGTCGTGGGTAACGACGAGTACGCCAAGCTGACCGAATCGCTCAATTCGATGATGGAATCGCTCAACGAATCGCGCGTGCGTCAAGCTCAGCTCGTCGCTGATGCGGGCCACGAATTGCGCACGCCGCTGACGTCGATGCGCACGAATATCGAGCTCCTCATCATGCTGCACCGTTCCGGACAGATGGCGGAGATGCCGCAGGAGGAACTCGACGCGCTCGAAGACGATGTCAAAGCCCAAATGGAGGAGTTGTCCACGCTCATCGGTGACCTTGTGGACTTGGCGCGCGAGGACGACCTACAAAGGGAATTCGAGCCGGTGCGACTGGACCACCTCCTGACAGAGGCAATGACCCGCGTGCAGCGCCGCCGCCCGGACGTGAATTTCCGATTCCGCGCAGACCCGTGGATCCTCGACGCCGACCGCGCCGCCTTATCGCGCGCGCCCGTCAACCTCCTCGACAACGCCGCGAAATGGTCCCCGCCCGGCGGTGTCGTGCGCGTCTCCTTGCGCGCGGCGACGCGCAGCGCCGTGCTGATTATCGACGATTCCGGCCCAGGCATCGACCCGGATGTCCGCGAGAAAGTCTTCGAGCGCTTCTACCGAGCGCCCGAATCGCGCTCCATGCCGGGCTCGGGATTGGGGCTGTCCATTGCCGGACAAGTTCTCGAGCGACACGGTGCCTCCATCGCGATTGAGGATTCCGACGACGGCGGCGCACGTATCCGCGTCGTTTTTCCGGGCCGTCCCGCACAGTGATTGCTCAGCAACCATTACGATAAGGACGGATCAGAATAAAGAACTGACACAGCGTTAAAGAGGACAATCACCGAGCATGACAACCCCGGAAATGAACCAAGGTTTCGGCGAGCCCGTGGTGCCGCCGCCGTATAGCGAGCCATTCCCCGTCCAGCCGGAGAAGAAAAAGGGGTTGGGGGCGGGAGCAGTCCTCGCTATTTCGCTCATCACAGGTCTGATCGGAGGCGTGGGCGGCGGTGCCGCCGCGAGCATGCTGACCGGCAGCGAGACCTCTATTGGTGCCAGCAACAACCAGAACTCGCTCGAGGCCCCGGTGAAAAAGGAGCGCACCCCGGCACCGGACGGTTCCGTGGAGAAGGTCGCCGAGTCGGTTCTGCCAGCTGTCGTGTCCATCGAGGTGGCCACGCGCAAGGGTGGGGCAGAAGGCTCGGGGTCGATCATCAGCGCTGACGGCATGGTGCTCACGAACCACCACGTTGTCGCGGAAGCTGGCGGCGAAGGCGCGCAGGTGCGCGTGACGCTTAACGACGGCACGAAGCACCCCGCCAAATTCATCGCCTCCGACGTGAACACCGATGTCGCCGTGATTCAGATCGAGGGTGTCAAGGACCTGCCCACGATCCAGTTCGGCGATTCCAGCGACCTTGCCGTCGGCCAGTCCGTTGTGGCGATCGGTTCGCCGCTCGGCCTGTCGGCGACGGTGACCACGGGCATCGTCTCTGCCCTCAATCGCCCAGTGCGTGCGGCCCAAGGCGGGGGACAGTCCTCCCTGATGGACGGCATTCAGACCGATGCCGCGATCAACCCCGGTAACTCCGGCGGCCCGCTGGTGGACATGAACGGCCACCTCATCGGCATGAACTCCGTCATCGCGTCGCTGTCGCAGGGTGAGTCGGGTGAGGCAGGTTCCATCGGCCTCGGCTTCGCTATCCCCTCGAATTTCGCGCGTCGCGTCGCCGAACAGCTCATCAACGAAGGTAAAGCCCGCCAGCCGATGTTGGGCGTTGAAGTGGACATTCGTGCCCAAACGGGCGGTGCACTCGTGAGCAAAGTCCAGCCCGGCAGCCCAGCGGAGAAGGGCGGACTTAAGGCCGGCGACATCGTGACCCGTATCAATGACCGTTTGATCGAATCGTCGGATGCCCTCGTCGCAGCTACCCGCTCCTTCGATTTCGGTGAGACCGTTGAGCTCGAGGTCCACTCCGAAGGCTCCGAGGAATCCAGAACGGTAGAGGTGACTCTAAGTTCCGAGTAGGTTCTCTAAGTAGCAAAGAGAATCAACGACGAACCGCGAGGAGCCCGATCATGTCAAACACTCTTGACGCGCTAGACCTCAACGAGCCGGACGAGGCATTCCTGCTCGCATCGGAGGCGGAAGTCGAGCTGCCGGCCCAGCCGTGCGCGCTCGCGGTTCTGATTAGCGATCACAAGCGCAACGGCGCTATCGCCGAGGGCACGGACCAGCTGGTCCTCGAGCTGCTCCAGGAGATGGGCTACAAGGTCGACGGCGTGGTCAGCGTGAAGTCGAAGAAGTCCGAGATCCGCAAGGTCATTGAAACCGCAGTCGTCGGGGGCGTTGACCTGGTGGTCACCGTCGGCGGCACTGGTGTCGGCCCGCGCGATAAAGCCCCGGAGGCGACTCGCGCAGTGATCGACCAGCTCGTCCCCGGCGTGGGACAGGCGGTGCGCGCATCCGGCCAATCGTGCGGCGCTGTTGATGCCTGCACGTCCCGCGGCATTTGCGGCGTGTCGGGCTCGACCGTCGTGGTCAACTTGGCGCCGTCGCGTGCGGCAATCCGCGACGGTATGTCCACCATCGCGCCGCTGGTCGCCCACCTCATCAGCGAGCTGCGCAAGTACAGCGTGCAGTAAATGGCTTCCCGGAAAAGACGCCGGGCACGGCGCATCTTGGATGTCGATTACGACAGAAAAGCGGACCGCCCGGAAACCGGACGGTCCGCTGGTGACGGCGAGCGGATCGTTGAATTAGATGATGCGCTGCCGGAGGGTGACGCAGCCGCTAACTACGAAGAGGAGCGGCCGCCGCATCACGGAGATTAGCCCTTGATCTGCGGGTTCTTTCCCTGCGCGAGCAGGTCGCGGATCTCGGTGAGCAGCTCCTGCTCGGTCGGGTCTTCAGCCTTCGGGTCGATGCCCTTGCGGATCTTCTGCTGCTCGTCCAGCTTGTTCATCGGGGCGACGATGAGGAAGTAGACGACAGCGGCGATCAGCAGGAAGTTGATGATGGCAGTGATGAGGGCACCGAAGTCCATGAAGGTGGACTCGTCGCCGGAAATGATCTTGAAGCCGAGACCGGAGAAGTCAGCGCCGCCGATGGAGTTGATCAGCGGGTTGATGATGTTGTCGGAGAAGGCGGTCACGATTGCGGTGAATGCGGCACCGATGACGACACCGACTGCGAGCTCGATGACGTTGCCGCGCAGGATGAAGTCTTTGAAGCCCTTGAGCATGAGGAGTCCCTCCTAGGGGAGTAGAGAAGTTTAGTGCCTGACAGAAGTTACTACAGTGATTTGGATAAGGCCATCACCCACTGTCCAAGTTTCCAGAGATTTCAACGAAAATTCGCATAGTTCAGCGCCCGCGCTGTGCTATGACCACCGCGAGCGGCGAGGACAACGACGCGGCTGCCACTGCCGACGCATCACGGTGCCGCAACAAGAGGAGTAGCCCTGAGCTGGGATTATCATCTTCTTCCGGCGCTCCGGCGATGACGACTATTCCGGATTCCGCCACCGTGATCGCTTCTTTCTCGCCGGCGGTGACGACGGACACGTGGTCGCCGTGGTGGAGCATGGGAAGGATGTCGGGGTCGGCGAGCTTGACCGGCACCAATGTGAACTCGTCGGCATCATCGCCCACCAGGGCGCTGACCAGGTCAGGGCCGAGTAGTCGCGTTGCGGTGACCACCTCCCCGGCCGACGCATGCGAGGCGATGATCTGCCCGGACGCATCCTCCAGCGAGGTCACAGCCGAAGACGGCACGGCATCTTCCGGGAGCGGACGCACCGCGAGATCGTCAGCTTCGACTACGTCGCCCGGGGCCACGTCGCGCGCGAAAACGACTACGCCGGGGTCGGCGTTCGCCCTGTTCATCAGGGCACTCAGTGCTGCGCCGGCGACCAGGACAGCGGCAGCGCTTCGGCGCAGCACAACGGCCCGGCGGTAGCCGGGGGTACGGAGAAAATGGAGAAAGCCAGACAAGTCCATGCTTTATTGGACTGCCGGACCACCCCGTTCGGTTCCCAGCCACATGAAACCTGACTGCGTCACGGCACCGTCGATGGGGTGGTCGTGTGGTTCGCTTGGCAGTTCATCATGGACTTCGTCGTCATAAACAAGCGCGATAATCGGGCACGTCACGCCGTTCAGCGCGCGATCGTAATAGCCTGCGCCTTGCCCCAGCCGTACGCCCGAACGGTCCACGCCGAGAGCGGGAACGATCACGGCATCGCACGAGAGCTTGCTTAACGACGCCTCACCCGGCCCCTCCGGTTCTCCGATCCCGAAGTGCGCGCCACGGTGTAGTTCGCCCGAGTATTTTCCCCACCGCAGATCCCCCTCTGGCGGGGTGATCGGGAGCCACACCTCGTGGTTATTGCTCAACTCAGGCAGGAGATATTCGCCGCCTGGCTCGCCAGACAAAGGGGAGTAGGCGGCCACGCGCGCCCCTGGCTCGAGCCAATCGAGCAGGTGGGAGACCACGGCGGCGTCGATAAGCGAATGCTCACTCTTTGCGCGCCGCCGACGCGTCTCGGTGCGGATTGCTTCTTTCGCGGAGTGGCCTACACGGAACACGGAATCATTGTAGGTAAACTGCTCATTCATGCAGAATTCTGACCAGAAGCCGGACGCTGCCGTGAAGACCGTCGTCGTGCCGGCCGCCGGGATGGGAACGCGTTTCCTGCCGGCGACTAAGACTGTTCCGAAAGAACTGCTGCCTGTGGTTGATACCCCTGGCATTGAGTTGATTGCGGAGGAAGCTGCCCAATTGGGGGCCGAGCGCCTCGCCGTGGTGACAGCGCCGGGCAAAGATGAAGTCATGGAGCATTTCGGCGAATTCGACCAGCTCCGTGCCACGCTGCTTGGCCGCGGTAAAGAGGAGCAGGCGCAGAAAGTCTCCCGCGCCGCCGAGATCATCCGGGCAGAAGCTGTCGTGCAGGAAGAGCCGCTCGGGCTCGGCCACGCAGTCGGCTGTGCGGAGTCCATCCTTGATGACGGCGAAGACGTCGTCGCCGTGATGCTTCCCGACGACCTGGTGCTGCCCACCGGCGTGATGGAGAAGATGGCGAATGTGCGCGCGGAGCTCGGCGGCTCTGTGCTGTGCGCATTTGAAGTCAGCCCGGAAGAGGTCTTCAATTACGGCGTTTTCGATGTCCGCGACGTTGAGGGCCATGACGACGTCAAGCGCGTGGTCGGCATGGTGGAAAAGCCGGACCCGGCCGATGCACCGTCTAATTTCGTGGCCACCGGCCGCTACTTGCTCGACCGGAAGATCTTCGACGCGCTCCGCCGCATCGAGCCCGGCAAGGGCGGTGAGCTGCAGCTGACCGACGCGATTGAGCTGATGATCAACGAGGGTCACCCGGTCCACGTCGTCGTGCACAACGGCAAGCGCCACGACCTGGGCAACCCGGGCGGGTACATCCCCGCCAATGTGGACTTCGGGCTGCGCCACGAGAAGTACGGTCCGGCGTTGTACAAGGCGATCAAGCAGATCATCGCTGATTACGAGGCGGAACTCTAGGACCATCCAGGAGGGGACCATGCGTAGTGTCGACGACCACCTTGCCTTGATCATCGATGCGACGATGACGCCCGAGCCGATCCGCATCGGCATTACCGACGCGCTTGGCCTCATGTGTGCAGAAGAGGTGCAGGCGACCTCGCCGCTGCCCGGATTCTCCCAGGCCGCGGTGGATGGCTACGCAGTCCGCGCCGTCGATGTCGGGGGCGGAAAGAGCCTCGGCCACAAAGAGGACTCGCCTGCGCCCGAGGCTTCCCTCCCTGTTGTCGGTGAAGTGGCCGCTGGCTCCCAGAAACCACTGCGCCTGCAGCCCCGCCAGGCTGTCCGCGTTGCCACGGGCGCGCCGCTGCCCACGCTTGCCGACGCAGTTCTGCCCCTCGAGTGGTCCGACCGCGGCCGCAAACGCGTCACCCCGCATCGCCCGGTCCGCTCCGGCGACTTCATCCGCCGTGAGGGCGATGACATTCAGCCCGGCGATATCGCCGTCCGCTCCGGTGCGGTTCTCGGCCCAGCGCAGATCGGCCTGCTCGCCGCCACCGGCCGCGATAAAGTGCTGGTCTACCCGCGCCCCCGCGTGACCGTGATGTCCTATGGTCTCGAGCTCGTCGACATCGACCGCAACCCTGGCCTGGGGCAGGTCTACGACGTCAGCTCTTATGCGGTGGCCTCTGCTGCGAAAGACGCCGGCGCCGATGTCAACCGCGTCGGCATCATCAATGCCGAGCCGCGCCGACTCAAAGAGCAGCTCGCTGTCCAGGCGCAGAAGAGCGAGTTCATCGTCATTACAGGTGCCGTCGGCGGTTCGAGTGCGAAACCCATCCAGGAGGCTCTCGGCGAGCTGGGCGATATCGACACGACCCGCGTCGCCATGCATCCTGGTTCCGCTCAAGGCTTCGGTCTCATCGGCGAGGATCGCATCCCGGTCTTCCTGCTCCCGTCGAATCCGGTGAGCGCGCTAGTGATTTTTGAGGCGCTCATCCGTCCGGCGATCCGCACGTCCTTGGGCAAGCGTGTCCCGACCCGCCGCACGGTCAAGGCGCGCGCTTTGGGGCGTATCGAGTCCATTCCGGGCCGCCTCGGCTTCATCCGTGCCCGCCTGATGCGCGATGCGGAAACACACGATTACCTGGTCGACGGCATCGGTGGTGTCTCCGGCAGCCCGGCCCACCTGCTCGCTGGACTGGCTGAGGCCAACGCCATCATCCGCATTCCTGCCGATGTCTCCGAGGTCCGTCCCGGCGATATCGTGGACGTGTTATTCCTCCAACAGCGGGCTTAACGATGTTCAATTTCCTCGGTCGGGCAAGCCACCCCGGCTGGCCCAAACCGACCCCTACCGTGCACGTCCCAGGGGCGACGCTCCGGCTCCGGCCACTGGCTGCGAGCGACGGAAAGAGCTGGGCGCGG
Organism: Corynebacterium sp. p3-SID1194; assembly: GCF_025144155.1. Classification (NCBI taxonomy): domain Bacteria; kingdom Bacillati; phylum Actinomycetota; class Actinomycetes; order Mycobacteriales; family Corynebacteriaceae; genus Corynebacterium; species Corynebacterium sp. p3-SID1194. Next base: position 58,686 of record NZ_JALXWY010000006.1, on the reverse strand, counting down.
ATGCGCATCCAAGATGAAGAGATTCTCCGCCCCGTCGAGCCCACCGTGCCCGGCACGTGGGAGGAAGCCCATTCACAGGCGGCGTGGCGGTCGAATTGGCAGAATCTGCGCCGCTTCGCCCGCGACGGAATCATCGTTCCGCTCGCCATCGAGCTCGACGACCGTTTCATTGGGCAAGTCACGCTGGGCAATATCCAGCACGGCGCGATCGGGGAGTGCTGGGTCGGGTACTGGGTGTATTCGCGGTTCGCGGGCCGCGGCATCGCCACCGTTGCGTGCGCACTCGGCGTGGACCACGCCTTCGCCCGCATCGGCCTTCACCGAGTCACCGCCACCTATCTGCCGAACAACCCAGCTTCGGGCAAAGTGCTCGCGAACGTCGGCTTCCGGGAGGAAGGTTTTTTGCGCGAGAATTTGCATATCGACGGTGCGTGGCGCGACCACCATTTCGTCGCCCAAAACATCGACGACCTGCCCGGTTCCGCCATCGAACGCCTCGCCGCCCGCGGCCGCTGCTGGATCTAGAAATTCCCGCTTCCTTTCGCGGCGTGGGTCGGTCATTGCCGGATGAGATCTCTATAACCTCAGCCAGGAAACATGCCCGAAAAGCAGAAAGGTCGTGGCGTACATGTCCGGCAGCCTGAGCCTGATCATCGTCCTCATCGTCGTGGTGTGGGCGATTGTTCTCGCCCCGATGGTGTTGGGGGACTCGAAGCCGATCCGGCGCTCCGGCGAGGGCTACGACGAGACGCGCGTGCTGCACGAGGGTAATACCCCGCTCGCTACGCGTCGTCGCCCGCGCGTGACAAAGGCTGACATCCACAGCTTCGACGAGGACGACGCCGACTACGAGGTGCTCGAGGCAGAAGACGAAGCAGCAGCATCCGAGGAGGAAGCAGCGCTTATCGACGACGCCCCCTCCGGCTCCACCTCCCTCAAGAAACTGTTCGCCCGCAACTCCATCGACGGCGAAGTGGTGGAAACAGAATCTGAGACAGAAACAGAACTCGACGCTGAGACTGCCTCTGAACCTGACGCCGAAACTGACACTGACACTGACATTGACCCCGAGTCTGAAACTCAGCCCGAGTATGAGCTCGATGCCTCCTACCTCTCCCCGGAGGATTACGGCTACACCACCGTGACTCAGCTGGAAGAGCGGACAGAAGAACCCGAAGAGGAATCGGAAGAAGAGCACGAGCCGACTGCGCAGGAGCCTACTGAGGACGAGCTTGCCTTTGCTCGCTCGCGTCGCGGCCGTGGTGGCTGGGACCCGGAAAAGGCGAAGCGGGTGCGCGAGGACAGGTTCCGTCGCCGCCAGCGGACGTTGCTCGGCCTCGTCGTGCTGCTCGGAGTGACCTTCGTCTTCGGCATCGTTTCGGGTGGATGGGCATGGCTGGCACCGGCCGCGGCAGCAGGCCTGCTGATCTGGTTCATGACAGCGTTGCGCACGACGGTGAAGAAGGAACGCGCACTCCAGGCACGCCGAGTGCGTCAGCTGCGCCGCGCACGACTCGGTGTCATCACCGCGGAAGAGGACGCACCGCTGCCGCCGCACATGCGTCGCCCGGGAGCCGTGGTGGTCGAGGTCGACGACGAGAGCGCCGACTTCGCTAACCTGCCCGCCTACACGGCACCGCGGACCGAAACGGAAACCGAGCAGGTCCGCGAAATCGCGTAGTTTTTCCACCAATACGAGGTCGTTATAGCCGGTAATATCGCCGGGTATGACGACCTCTTTTTCTACCAAGGTAAACGATAATCCCGGTAAGTCTGCCCAGCTGTGGGAGAAGTTCAGCGACACGAAACTCAAGCGCCTGATCTTTTCAGCTTTCTACTCGGCGAAGGCGCCGTACTTCCGCACCGTGATGCCGCGTGTCCAGGTCGCTGAGCCAGGCCGCTGCGTGGTGCGGTTGGGTAAATGGTGGGGCGTGCAAAACCACATCGGCACCTTCCACGTCATCGCCGGCCTGAATGGGGCAGAGGCCGCCATGGGTCTTTTGTGCGAGGTGACGGTGCCGGATACGCACCGTTGGATTCCGCGCGGAATGCGCGCCGATTACCCGGCGAAGTCCACCGGCGGTTTGACCATCACCGCCACCGGCGACTTCCCGGACTTCTCCACGATCACCCGCGAAACCGGCGGCCAGCTGGTCACCATCAACTGCGAGATCGTCGACGATGCCGGGGTGGAGCCGATTACCGCGGAGATCGATGTGTGGGTCACCGCGAAGAAGAAGTGACCATCTCGATAAGTCCGTCCATCGTCGTCGGCCCGATGTAGACAAAGCCATAGGGGCGCAGATAGGCAGTCAGGCCTAGTCCGTCCCCGAAGTTATCGTGCTGGATATACCAGTTGATCAACTGCGATAAAGAGCGCTTTTCCCGCATCGCGACAGTGGCTTTGGCATTGGTCACCACCGCCTCGACTTTGCGGCGGTTGCGGATGAGCCTCGGGTCGGTCAACAGGTACTCGATGTCGTCTTCGTCGAATTCAGCAATGAGGTCGGGGTCGAAATCACAAAACGCGTCTTTCAGTGCTTCGCGTTTCTTCTGGATCAGGGCCCAAGACAGGCCGGGGAGAAATACTTCGAGGGTGAGCAGTTCGAATGCGTGGGTGTCGTCGATAAGCAATTGTGTTGTCATACATACTTTGACTGCCGTCACCGTCCAAAAGGTTCCACGTTGTAGTGTTTAACTCATGAATAGTCCCGCCCTCCGCGATTTCGCACTGCTCGTGGCGCGTCTCGTGCTCGGTGTCGTATTCATCGCGCACGGCTACCAGCACTGGGTCGGGACCGGGATGCGGCGCACAGCTGAAAGCTTCGCCGAAGCCGGAGTCCCGCAGCCGCGTCTGTCAGCGTATCTTGCTGGCTCAGCCGAACTCGTCGGCGGAGCGCTGCTTATCATCGGGCTGCTGACCACCATCGTCGCAGGTGTGCTTGCACTCTTGATTGTGGCCGGGGCGTATTTCGTTCACCTCGACGCCGGTTTCTTCGCAGCCGACGGCGGCATCGAATACCCGCTGGTGCTCGTTGTTTTGCTAATCCTTGTCGTGGTGTTCGGCTCCGGGCGCGTCAGTTTGGACAAGGTGCTCATCGATGATTGACCACGGTGACGTCCAAGCGGCGCTGTCTGCGCGCATCGACGGGGAGGACTCTAACCTCGACGACGACATTGTCGATGCGCACCTCGCGGAGTGCGACGAATGCCAGAAATACTGGGACCAGTCGCTGCAGCTGTCGCGCTCGCTCAATTCCGCTGCCGGCATGTCTCCGCCGGAAGATCTCACGGAACTCATTTACGCCGGCGTCGAACCTGAATTCCGCCGCGTTTCCGCGCGCCGCATCATGCTTCTGACGGTGTGCCGCGTCGTCCTTGCTCTGCTGGCGTTGGTCTACGTCGTGTGGGCGGGGCGCATCCTCGGCACCGATCTCGAGGGCGCGGCTGTGCGCGTCGGCATCGCCGTAGCATTGCTCTTCGTTTCCTGGAAGCCGTCTCAAATCCCCGGCGTCCTTCTCATCGTCGGAGCGATGTTCGGCTTCAGCCTCAGTTTCGCGGTGCTGGAAGCAATCACTGGGGGAGCCGCACCATGGGCGCAATTGCTGACATTGCTGTTCACCAGCGTGGTGCTGGTGGCCATGTGGGTCGTGGACTACGGCAATCCACTCAAGGTGCTCAACGCGAAGCCGGTGTAATTATTTCCAGCTCGGCAGCCACATGAGCTGCTCGTAGATGCCGTTCGGAATCCGGTACCCGTACAGGATCGGGGAGAAATACAAGAACATTCCGATCACGGTGGCGAGATACACAACGACCGCGAGCCGGCCCGACGTGATGGGGCCGATGTGCTTGCTCATCCAGTTGAGTTGTTTCCCACGCTTAGACAGCTCGCCCAGCGCGAGTGCGATGAGCACGATCGTGAACGGCACGAGGGGAGCGGCGTAGAAGAAGTACATCTGGCGATCGAATGCGGCCAGCCACGGAAGGAAACCGGCGCCGAACGCGACGAGGGGAATAATGACCCGACGGTCTTTTCGCGTGATCCATGCCCACGCCGCCCAGAGCAGAATCGGCACGGTCAGCCACCAGATGGCAGGCGTGCCGAACAGGTAGATCATGCGCCGGGAATCGTCGCTGCTGGTGGAGGAGTAGTACAGGATCGGGCGGGAGGCCACCAGCCACGACCACGGCTTGGAATCCCATGGGTGGGAGTGCCCTGAAGAGGAAGTCAGCTCAGAGTGAAACTTCAGCACCGAGAAGTGGTAATAGAACCACCCGGCAGCCGCCTCAGGCAGCTTGGTCAGCCAGGACCAGTCGGAGTCGGCGATCGTGCCGTCGGAAAGCGCGTGGCGGTAGACCGCTGTTTCGGACGCGAACCACGCGCGCCAGGACCACACGTAGAGCACCGCCGGAATCAGCACGATCGACGCGAGGGCGGAAGGAACATCTTTCAGCAGAGTTTCCCGCACCGGGTTCTTCACTCCGTAGCGGTGGCGCAACCACAGATCGTAAAACGACGACAGCAGGCCGAAAAATGCGATGTAGTACAGGCCCGACCACTTCACCGACAGTGCCAACCCGAGGAGCACGCCCGTGGCGAAACGCCACCAACGGAAGCCCAAGCGGGGATTCACGATGCCTTCCTCGTACGCGTCGTGGAAGCGCTGGTGGACCTGCCGCATGTCGCCGGCCAGCGTCCAGGCAGCCATGACGACGAAGAGCAGGATGAACACGTCGAGCATGCCGAAACGGCCGATGACCAGCAACACTCCGTCGCAAAGCGCGATGGTGCCCGCAAAAGCGGCGATGAGCCACGATTGAGACAAGCGTCGCGCGAGAAGCATCGTGAACACGACGACGGCGGAAGAAAACAGCGCGGCCACGAAGCGCCACCCGAGCGGGGTGTAGCCGAAGACCATCTCGCCCAGCGCTTCCAGCCGCTTCGCCAGCGGCGGGTGAACGACAAGGCCGTAGCCCGGATTCGACTCGATGCCGCCGAGCACCGGGTTGAACCACGACCGTGCGATGTCCCACGCCTGCGGTACGTAGTGCTTCTCGTCGAAGACCGGAGTGCCGTTCGAACGTGCCGATGTCAGGCCCACGAAGCGGGTGAAAACCGCGAGGATCCCGATGACGACGGTTGAGACAGTGTCGCGCTGCGTCCACGGCACCGTCACGGGCGCTGTCGGCTTTGGTTTTGAAAAGCCAGTTTTCACAGTCTCGGCTGTCGCTGTCGAACTCACGGGAATGATCTTAGCCGGTGGCTGTGTAAAGCTTTAAGGCATGGAAACGGTATCTCTTCCTCCGCGCGGAATTATTCTCGCGGCGACCCCGCTCGGAAATATCGGGGACGCGTCGCCTCGTCTCGTGCATGCGCTCGAACACGCGGATGTCATCGCTGCGGAAGACACAAGGCGCACACGCAACCTCGCGAATTCCCTGGGGGTGGAGATCCGCGGCAGGATCGTCTCCAATTTCGACCACAACGAGGACAAGAGGGTCGCCGAGCTTATCGACGTCGCCCGCAACTCTTCCGTTCTCGTCGTCACCGATGCGGGGATGCCACTGGTGTCCGATCCGGGGCACTCACTTGTCGCTGCGGCCCACGACGCGCAGATCCCCGTGACCTGTTTGCCGGGCCCGTCTGCAGTGACTACCGCACTCGCGTTGTCTGGTCTCGGTGTCGGCCGTTTCATTTTTGACGGGTTCGCTCCCAGAAAGCCCGGCGCTAGAAAAGCGTGGCTCGAGTCCCTGAAGAATGAAGGACGCGCCGTGTGCTTTTTCGAGTCGCCGCACCGGATTGCAACGACGCTCGCGGAAGCCGCCGAGATTCTCGGTGACCGTCAGGCCGCTGTGTGTCGCGAACTGACCAAGACCTACGAGGAGGTCAAACGGGGTACTCTCGCTGAGCTCGCGGTCTGGGTCGAGGAAGGCGTGCGCGGCGAAATCACCGTCGTGATCGACGGAGGACACGAAACGCCGGAGCCCGAGGATGTCCTCGATCTCGTGCAACAGCGGGTCGACGACGGGATGCGGCCGAAAGACGCCGTCAAGGAAGTCGCGAAAGCTGCGGGCCTCAAGGCGGGCGAGCTTTACGACGCCTTCATTGCTGCTCGCAGCTCCTAGCCAGTAAATGTGTACCTTGTGCACATTTCTATTACCGTCTTTGGGGTGAGAAAGGAGCCCCATTGAGTAGTGAAGAGAAGCTGACAGACCCGCATGATCCCAATGTCGACCCGCATGCGGACGACCCGATTGTGACCCATAACCGTCCCGCTACCGCCGAGTTGCAGGACCTCCTGGACGCGCGGAACCAAGGCGAGCAGCAGAAGATTTCCGATCCCGAGGACGCCATCGAGCGCGCGTCCGAAGACGAAAACCTGAAGGTCGACTGGGCGATCGTCGGCCCGCTCGCCGCGATTGTCATCGCAGTAGTCGTCTGGGGGCTCGCCGCGAAGGACAGCTTCAGCGCTTTCTCTTCCGCCTCGTTTAGCTGGGTCATCGAGAACCTCGGTTGGGCGTACGTTTTCTTCGGCAGCGTCTTCGTGGTGTTCGTTCTCGTGATCGCGCTGTCCAAGTTCGGCAAGATCCGGCTGGGAGCCACCGGCGAGCAGCCGGAGTTCAGCACCAGGTCGTGGATCGCCATGATGTTCGCCGCTGGCATGGGCATCGGCCTGATGTTCTTTGGTGCGTCTGAGCCGCTCAACTTCTACCGTGACGGCATTCCAGGCATGGATAGCGCGGATTCCGTCGGCACTTCGATGGCGCAGACGATGTTCCACTGGACCCTCCACCCGTGGTCCGTCTACGCGATCATCGGTCTCGCCATCGCCTATTCCACGTTCCGTCTGGGACGTAAGCAGCTGCTCTCCAGCGCGTTCATCCCGTTGATCGGCGAGAAGCGGGCCGCTGGCTGGCTGGGCAAGCTCATCGACGGCCTCGCCATCTTCGCCACCATCTTCGGCACCGCGTGTTCCCTGGGGCTCGGCGCCCTGCAGATCTCCACCGGCCTGGAGGCGTCCGGCGTCGTCGATTCGCCGTCGACGATGCTCACCGTCGGAATCGTGAGTGTCCTGACGCTCGCTTTCCTGCTGTCCGCAATGTCCGGTGTGGGTAAAGGCATCCAGTGGGTGTCCAATTTCAACCTCATCGTCGCGGCAGTGCTCGCCATCTTTGTCTTCGTGTTCGGCCCGACCCTGACGCAGCTCAACCTGCTGCCCACCGCGGTCGCTTCGTACTTGGACCAGTTCTTCCTCATGGCCTCCCGCACTGCCGAGTCCGCGGACACTGAAGCAGGGGAGTGGCTGGGCAGCTGGACCATCTTCTACTGGGCATGGTGGATCTCCTGGTCCCCGTTCGTGGGCAGCTTCCTGGCCCGTATCTCCCGCGGCCGCACAATCCGTGAGTTCTGCCTCGGCGTGACCCTCGTCCCGGCTGGCCTGTCGACCATGTGGTTCTGTATCTTTGGCGGCACCGCCATCCACATGGAGCAGAACGGCGAATCCATCTACGGCGAAGGCACCTCTGAGGAGCAGCTGTTCAACCTGCTGCACAACCTGCCGGGCGGCTTCCTCATGGGCATTGTGGCTCTGATCCTCTTGAGCACCTTCTTCATCACTTCCGCCGACTCCGCGTCGACTGTGATGGGCTCGCTGTCTCAGAACGGCAAGACCGACGCGAAGCCGATGCTGACCGGCATGTGGGGGCTCGCTACCGCTGCCGTCGGCCTGACCCTGCTCATCGCAGGTGGCGACGAAGCTCTGAGCTCCCTCCAAAACGTCACCATCGCGGCGGCCACCCCGTTCTTGGCGATCCTCATCCTGCTGATGTTCGCCATTGTGAAGGACGTCAGCAACGACATCATTTACCTGGACATGAAGGAGCAGCAGCGCTTCGCCCACCAGCTGGCGATCGAGCGCCGTATGCACCGCGACGCACTCGCTAAATCCCGCAAACGCCAGCGCATGTTCGGCACCAAGCAGTAGTCACTTATGCTGGGGCGTATGACTGTCTCCCCGAACAACGCCACCTCCGAAAATGTCCTCGTGTGTGTGGCGTGGCCCTACGCGAACGGGCCGCGCCACATCGGCCATGTCGCCGGTTTCGGCGTCCCGTCCGATGTGTTCGCGCGCTACCAGCGCATGGTGGGAAACAATGTGCTCATGGTGTCCGGCACCGATGAACACGGCACGCCCCTTTTGGTCCAGGCGGATAAAGAAGGTGTGACGGTCAAGGAACTCGCTGACCGGTACAACCGTCAGATTGTCGAGGACCTTGCTGGTCTCGGTTTGTCGTACGACTTGTTCACCCGCACCACTACCCGCAATCACTATGCGGTGGTGCAGGAATTGTTCAAGGGGCTGTACGACAACGGCTACATGATCAAGGAGACCACCCAGGGCGCTATCTCCCCGTCCACGGGTCGCACCCTTCCGGACCGCTACATTGAGGGCACTTGCCCGCTGTGCGGCGCTGACGATGCCCGTGGCGACCAGTGCGATAACTGCGGTAACCAGCTCGACCCGGTTGACCTGATCAATCCGGTGTCCAAGATCAATGGGGAGACTCCGGAGTTCATCGAGACCGAGCACTTCATGCTCGACCTGCCCTCGCTTCACGACGCCCTCAAGGCATGGCTCGAGGCCCGCCAAGATTGGCGCCCCAACGTTCTCAAGTTCTCCCTGAACCTGCTGGAGGATATGCGCCCGCGTTCTATGACCCGCGATATCGACTGGGGCATTCCCGTCCCCGTCGAGGGCTGGGAGAACGACCCGGGCAAGAAGCTTTATGTCTGGTTCGATGCCGTGATCGGCTACCTCTCCGCCTCCATCGAGTGGGCGGCCCGCACCGGAAATCCGGACGCGTGGAAGCAATTCTGGCAGGATCCTGCCACCAGCGGCTTCTACTTCATGGGCAAGGACAACATCACCTTCCACTCCCAGATTTGGCCGGGCGAGCTCCTCGGTTACGCCGGCAAGGGTGCGAAGGGCGGCCAGGTTCACGAGCTCGGCGAGCTCAACCTCCCCACAGAGGTCGTTTCCTCCGAGTTCCTCACCATGTCCGGCTCGAAGTTCTCCTCGTCGAAAGGCGTGGTCATCTACGTCAAGGACTTCCTCGCTGAATTCGGCCCTGATCCGCTCCGTTATTTCATCGCTGTCGCCGGCCCCGAAAACAATGACACGGACTTCACCTGGGACGAATTCGTCCGCCGCGTGAACAACGAGCTCGCGAACGGCTGGGGCAACTTGGTCAACCGCACCGTGTCCATGGCACACAAGAACTTCGGGGAGGTGCCGGAGCCGGGCGAGCTTATCGACGCCGACCGCGCCATCCTCGATCTCGCCTCCCAGACCTTCGACTCCGCCGGCCACGAGCTCGGACTTGCCCACTTCAAGGCTGCAATCACCAAGGTCATGCATGTTGTCGGTGAGGCAAATGCCTACATCGCCGATCAGGAACCCTGGAAGCTCGCGAAAGACGAGTCCCAGCGTGAGCGTCTGGCAACCGTATTGTGGACCGCCCTTCAGGTGGTCTCGGACTGCAATGCTTTGTTGACCCCGTTCATCCCGCACACCGCGCAGAAGGTTCACGAGACTCTCGGCCGCGACGGTATCTGGGCCGCATCCCCACGCGTCGAAGAAGTTACCGACGACGAGGATCTCGAACTCATCGGCGTTGGTTTGCCCGAGAAGGGACAGACCTACCCGGTCATCACCGGTGACTACGCCTCTCAGCAGGCGGTGTGGTCTCGCGTCGATGTCGTGCCGGGCACGAAGCTGGAGAAGCCGAAGCCGCTGATCACCAAGCTCGATCCGGAACTCGGTGAGACCGGCCCGGAGTGGGCACCTGTTCAGTAGTTTCCACTAGTTCGCCTCCGGGTAGAAGGGGAACTCGAGGCGGTACTCCCGCTCCAGTTCAATGAGTGCCGCCACGCACGCTTCGTAGTCGCGGTCGATGTCGTACGCGTCCAGGATCGCGTGCCCCTTGGCGAAGAACTGTTCGCGGTCCCGCTTGATGCGCTGGATATCATCGAGCGTGCACTTCCAGCGCGGTGCCGTCGGCGTGGTGTGCCGCGCGAAGAGTCCCTCGGGGTCGACCACCGCGTACGTTCCGTCCGCGAAGAGCCACACGATGTCGCCGGTGACCGGATCGGGAACGTAGAACGCCCGGCGATCGGTTTTCACGTTGTGATGGTGCTGGCAGAGCGAGAAGAGATTCGCTGCGGTGGTCTGTCCTCCTTCCTCATAAGGAACGCGGTGGTCGAGCTGGCACTTCCACGCTGGATGTTCGCAACCGGGGTAGACGCAGGTCCCATCGCGACCCTGCGCGTATGCGCGGACCGAGTCGGGCGGAACATATCCGGCGATCGTGTGGTCTTTAGCGCTCCGGAGGTCGACGATGGTCGAGCCCATGGCATGAGCCATCTCGGTTCCAGCTGCCGTCGTGTGGCCGAAGCCGGGGACGTAGGCGGATGCCGATTCGTCGATAGTTCCATCCTCGCCCAGCGGCGCGTACGCGAAGATCGTGACGTCCGCCGGCGGAGTGATCTCCCCGGTGATGAGCTTCACCAGGGCCTCGACGGGCGTGATATCGTGCTCCTTCGATGCCTCGAGGATGAACTCCTTGATCGCCGCCATCGTGACATGGTCGGCAGTGAGCGTCATGCCGGAGGTGCCGTGGGTGCCGCCGACATGGAAGTCGAGGTCGCACTGGCCTGGAGCCTCGCTCTCGCGGGACTTCCGCTTGCGCTTGTCGTGCGCGACGGACGAGTCGATGTCACCGATCAATTTGTTGAGGCGGCTCGTGACCTTATGGGCGCTCGGCAGTTCCTCGTTCGGCTTCGTCGGCGTGAAGAGATCCACGAGCATCTTGTCGATGATGTCGTAGTTCTCCTGGTCGACGACGCTGCCCAACATGCTCACAGCGCGGTCGATCGCCTTGAGCCGCGAGATGTCGAGGCGTGCCGTGTCCTCCTGCAGCTGCCGGAGACGCGGTAGCGAAGCAAGCGTCATGTACGAATAGACTCCCGACTTCACTTCGTTCAGCGGAAGTCCGGTGGTGGAGCGCAACCGTGCCATTTCGGTGTCGTGGTCGGCGGAGCCGTAAAACTCCTCGCCGTCCTCCGCATAGTGGCGGAAGACCGCATGGTGTGCCCTGCGCAGTGCCATACCGTTCACGGCATCCGGGTCGTCCGGATTCTCAGTGGCGAAGAACGGTTTCATCTTGGTCCCTCCCTTCCAAGCTCGCGATCCTGCGGTTTCAGCAGTGTCATGTTTTCCCCCTAAATGCGACTGCTTTTTCTGTTGTGCGAACAGTCTTTCACATAGGGTGAACCATACCTCAAGAAAAGCGTTCGGTAATCGAACAAATATACGAAAACGTGGGTAAAGTCCCAGGTCGCCAGAGAACGTCCTCGAACGGCGAGGGGTTCAGAGTCGGGAGGGGTCAGCGCCCCTTAGTTCCCCAAGAACTGCTTGATAAAAGCAGTCAACTTCCCCGGTTCCTCGTCTTCGAAGCGGGTGTCCACGACCACCAGTGGGGCGGTGTACATGTCGTGGTCGGGGGAGGTGACGACGAGGTCGGTGCCGTAGTCGTCGATAAGGAATTGCCATGCGAAGTTGTGCTCGCGGATGAACGCGTCGCCGAGCGCGGTGCCGTACATGCGCGCGATGTCGCCGCGGGAATATGCGCGGCGGAGGTCGGGGTCGAGGGCGAGGTAGTCGCCCAAGGTCTCTTCGAATGAGGCGACGATGTCATCGATCGACCCGTTGATGCCGGCAACGGCGGCTTCGGCGAGGTCGCGGTCGATCTGGGAGCGGGTGGCGGCATCGATGTCGTGGAACTCCATGGGCCCGAGGATAGGCTGGAACACATGTCGAAGAAGAAACCGCGCCCCACGCCCGTTCCGGCCGAGCGAATTCCTGGGCTTATCGACGCCCACACCCACCTCGCTTCCACTGGTGCCCGCACCAAAGACGATGTGGATGCGATGGTGGAACGCGCAGTCGATGCTGGTGTTGAGAAAATCTGCACTGTCGGCGACGGGCTCGACGAGGCTGAATTGGCGTTGCAAGCTGCTCATTTCAATGACCGCGTATTCGCGGCGTGCGCGATTCACCCGACGCGCGCGGGTGAACTCGATGATGCGGCGCGGAAGCGTTTGACGGAGATGGCTGCGGACGAAAGGTGCGTGGCGGTGGGGGAGACCGGCATTGACACGTACTGGATCAAGCATGATCCTGACCGGACTGCACCCCTGGACGTTCAGGAAGAGGCGTTTCGCTGGCATATCCAGTTGGCCGTTGATTCTGGCAAGGCGCTCATGATTCACAACCGTGAGGGCGACGAGGACATGATGCGGATTCTCGCCGACTCGCCGCGCCCGGATCACGTCATGTTGCACTGTTTTTCCTCGCCTGTCGACGTTGCCCGCGAGGCCATCGACCGCGGCTACGTCTTGTCCTTTGCTGGAAATGTGACGTTCAAGCGCAATGATGATCTCCGGGAAGCGGCGAAACTCGCCCCAGTCGGACAGCTGCTGATCGAAACTGACGCGCCGTACATGACGCCGGAGCCTTTCCGCGGGGCGCGCAACGAGCCTTCCTTGATTGGACATACTGCGAAGGTGGTTGCGGAAGCGCGCGGAATGGCGGTGGAGGATCTCGCGAAAGAGGTCAACGAGACGTTTGGGCGGATCTTCGGCGTGTGAAAAGGGGCAGGAGTGTGAGGTAGCGCACTTTGATGTTCGTGCAGTTCACCGGTGGCGCAGGTGCCTGCGGTGGCGGGTGTGATCGCTGTGGTTCCGGCTGTTGAGAATTTCTGGTTTAAGAGCGATCTTTACCGTATCGTTACATAGGTTCGCTTCCCCCAACTGAGGATTTCTTTCCATGTCGCGTCATCGTCGCATCAATAAGACCTCGACCACCCGCGCCGTCATCGCCTCCACGGCAGTGGGTGCCCTCGCCATCGGTGGAGCCACCACCGCAGTCGCCGCGCAGAAGTCGGTGACCGTGGACGTCAACGGCGAGCCCATCGAGCTGACCACTTTCGCCGGTAATGTCGGCGGAGCGCTCCAGGCCGCTGGCGTTGAGGTGGGCGAGAAAGACCTTGTCTACCCCGCACCGTCGGATGCCCTGAACAGCGGCGACACGGTGACCGTCCGCACCGCAAAGCCTGTCGCGGTCACCATTGACGGCGGCGAAGCCCAGGAGTTCACCACCACGGCGCTGACCGTGTCGGATTTCCTCAAAGAGCTGCCGGGTGCAGGTGGCTCTTCCCACGCTTTCGCTGAAGATGATGTGCTCACCGATAACATGACCATCGATCTGACCTCCCCGAAGATCGTGGCTATTCATGACGGAGGCAAGACCACCTACGCTGCCGCGGCCGCCAAGACGGTTTCCGAGCTGCTCAGCTCCCGCGGTGTGCTGGTCGACTCGAACGACCGCGTGAGCCCGGGCATGGATGCGCCTGTCACCGGGAATATGGACATCACCATTGACCGCGTCGACTACGACGAGCGCACCACCGTCGAGGAATTCGACGTCGAGCCGCACTACGTCGAAGACGAAAGCCTCGCCCCGGGTGAGGAGAAGGTCCGCGAGAAGGGTGAGAAGGGCAAGCGCGAAACGACCCGCCGCATCGTCACGGTGAACGGCGAGGTGGAATCCGATGAGATCGTCAAGCGGGAAGACACCCGTAAGGGGCGCGCGGCTGTGATCGCCCGCGCCAAGAAGGAATCCGCTCCCGCTGTCGCGGGCGGTTCGGTCTGGGATTCGCTCGCGCAGTGTGAGTCCGGCGGCGACTGGTCCATCAACACCGGCAACGGCTTCTACGGCGGTCTCCAGTTCACTGCGTCGACGTGGGCCGCGTACGGCGGCACTCAGTATGCGCCGACCGCGAACTTGGCCACCCGCGAGCAGCAGATCGCAGTCGCGTCGAAGGTCCAGCAGGGCCAGGGCTGGGGTGCATGGCCTGCCTGCACCGCGAGCCTGGGAATCCGCTAACCTCGGAGGGCATGACTAGCCCCGACATCCAGTTGCTCGGCCCGGTGGAGATCCGGGCGCTCGCCGACGAGCTCGGGGTGACCCCGACGAAGAAACTGGGGCAGAATTTCGTTCACGATCCGAACACGGTGCGGCGCATCGTGGCGGCGGCTGATATCAGCGCTGACGACACCGTTTTAGAGGTCGGTCCCGGTTTGGGGTCGTTGACGCTCGGCCTGCTCGAGGTCGGGTGCCGGGTGTCGGCTGTCGAGATCGATTCGCGGTTAGCGGAGAGGCTGCCGCAGACTGCCGCAGAATTCGCGCCGGAGGCAGCGGGCAGGCTGTCGGTGCTCAACCAAGACGCGCTCAAAGTTCAGTCCGACGAGATTGAAGCGCCGACTGCGCTGGTGGCGAATTTGCCGTACAACGTCGCGGTCCCGGTGCTGCTGCACCTGCTGGAGGAATTCCCGAGCATTCGCCGCGTGCTGGTGATGGTGCAGCTCGAAGTCGCGGACCGCTTGGCGGCGGACCCCGGCTCGAAAATCTACGGCGTGCCCAGCGTCAAAGCGTCGTTCTACGGCGACGTGCGTAAGGCGGGCAATATCGGCAAGAACGTCTTCTGGCCCGCGCCGAATATCGAATCAGGGCTCGTGCGTATCGACGTCCGCGATAAGGGGTGGACAATTTCGTTGCGCGAGCGCGTTTTTCCGCTTATCGACGCAGCGTTTGCCCAGCGACGCAAGACCCTCCGCGCCTGTTTAGGCGGGGTTTATGGGTCGTCCGCTGCAGCAGAGGAAGCGTTGCGCGCGGCCGGCATTGACCCGCAGCTGCGCGGCGAGAAGCTCGCGGTGGAGGATTTCGTGCGACTGGCACAGGTGGGTGAAAAATGAAATTCACGGCACGCGCGAACGGCAAAGTGAACTTGCACCTCGGGGTAGGGGAGGTCCGCAGCGATGGTTACCACGACCTGTCCACGGTGTTCATGGCTGTGGACCGGCCGGAGACGGTGACGCTGACGACGCTGGAGGGGGACGTCGATAAGCATCCCGATGCTTCTCCGCTGAGCTTCGTTTCGGAGATGCGCACTACCTACCACGTGCATGAACCTGATGAGGATCTGGACAATCCGAAGAACCTTGCCTGGAAAGCAGTGGATTCGATCTGCACTGGGTACATGGGGATTCTCGCGCAGGATATGACGCGGGAAGACATTAGACCGGATCTGCCGATGATGCGGTTGGAGGTCGATAAGACCGTGCCGGTGGCAGGGGGCATGGCGGGCGGATCCGCCGATGCTGCTGCAGCTGTGCAGGCGATCAGTGCTTTGATCGCGCACTACGATCGTCCACTGCCAGAAGAACTATTCAAGTACTTGGTTCCGGGGCTCGGGGCGGACGTCCCGTTCGCGGAGATGGGCGGCATCGCGCTGGGAACTGGACGCGGTGATTCCCTGGTGCCGATGATGGGGCGCGGCACATACTGGTTCGCCTTTTTGAATCCGAAGGTGGGGTTGTCCACGAAGGCAGTGTTCGAGAAGCTGGACGACCTGCGTTTCAATTACGCCTCCATGGTCCCGCACATGGACACGACTACGCTGTCGCGGGCACTCGTGTCAGGGGATCCGCAACTGGTGGGCGCGGCCATGCACAATGATCTCGAGGCCGCGGCGTTGGCATTGCGGCCGTCACTCCAGCAGCTCATCCACGACGCCGAAGATGCCGGCGCGATCCGGGCGATGGTGTCCGGTTCTGGCCCGACCATCGCGGCCTTGTGTGCGGATGAGGGAGGGGCGAGGGCGGTCGTCGATAAGCTCGGCTCTGATGCGGTCGAAGCTTTCGCTGCTCACGGGCCTGTTGGTGGTGCGCGGCTGCTGTAGGTATCCAAGGGGTATACGAATTGGTATACTTTGGGCATGGCTGAGCAGACAACGATTAAGGTGCCCGTTGATCTGCGTGATGAGATCAAGGTGATCGCGCAGCAGCGGGGGGAAAGTATGCCGAGCATTATCGAGGAAATGCTCGAGCTCTATCGGGAAGAGATTCGCATGCGCAGGCTGGAGAGCCAGGTTCGGGAGACTACCCCAGAACAGATGGAAAGTTACATAGCTGAAACCGCTGAGTGGGATATGGCGTACGGCTGGTGAGCGAAGAGCTGATGCCGGGGGACATCGTGTGGGCGGTGCTCGAGCCGACAAGGGGGAATGAACAGGCTGGACGGCGTCCATGCGTGGTCGTGTCTTCCCGTAATCATCTGAGGGTGGTTCCCACGTTGGTTTCGGTTGTTCCGGTGACATCTCGAAACCGTGGGTGGGACAGCCATATTCCGCTAGACCCCGCAGCGGTCTTGCCTAAAGAGAGTTGGGCAATGTCGGAGCAAATGAGGACACTCTCGCGTGATCGCGTCCAAGGAGAAATTGGCCGTGTGAGCGCTGCCTGTTTGCGTGAAATTCTTTGGTGGGTACGTGCGTTCGTTGCAGACCCAGCCCGTGTTTAGAATGGCTCCATCATGGCGAACCTGATCAACCTGGAAAATGTGTCCAAGACGTGGGGTTTGAAGACCCTGCTGGACGAGGTGTCGCTCGGTGTGCAGACCGGGGACCGCATCGGCGTGGTGGGGCTCAATGGCGGCGGCAAGACGACGCTGCTTGAGGTGCTCACGGGCATTGAGCCGCCGGATACTGGCCGTGTCTCGCACACCAACGGGTTGCGGATGGCGGTGGTCACGCAGCGGTTCACGCTCCCGGACGATGTGACGGTCGGGCAGGCCGTGGTGGAGCCGCTCGGGCTCGAGGTCTTCGAGTGGGCGTCGAATGCGAAGGTGCGCGAAGTGCTCGCGGGCACGGGCGTCGCGGATCTGGGGTTGGATACGCCGGTGGGAAATCTTTCCGGCGGTGAACGCCGCCGCGTGAATCTCGCAGCGGCTTTGGTGCAGGACCTGGACCTGATCGTGCTTGACGAGCCCACGAACCACCTGGACGTGGAAGGCGTGCAATGGCTCGCCGACCACTTGCTGAAGCGGAAAGTCGCCATCGTGGTCGTGACGCACGACCGTTGGTTCCTCGACACCGTGGCCACCCTGACCTGGGAGGTGCATGACGGGAAAGTCGACGTGTACGAAGGCGGCTACAACGATTGGACGTTCGCGCGCGCCGAGCGTGCGCGACAGGCGGACGCGATCGAGCAGCGGCGCCAGAACCTCGCGCGCAAGGAGCTCGCCTGGCTGCGGCGTGGCGCCCCCGCACGGACGTCGAAGCCGCGCTACCGCATTGAGGCGGCGGAAGCTTTGATCGCGAATGTTCCTGCTCCGCGCGACACGGTAGAGCTCATGGCGTTTTCGAAACAGCGCCAAGGCCGCGTCGTGGTGGAGCTCGAGGATGTGCGCATTGACGCGCCTGACGGACGCACTCTCGTTGACCATCTGACATGGCGGCTGGCACCCGGTGAGCGCATCGGTCTGGTCGGCGTGAACGGCTCTGGAAAGACGACGCTGCTGCGGGCGATCGCGGGAGACTACCCGCTGGCCGAGGGCCGCCGCGTTGAGGGCCAGACGACGAAGATCGGGTGGCTGCGCCAGGAACTCGACGATTTGGATCCGTCCCGCCGGGTGATCGACGCGGTAGAAGATGTGGCCACCTACATCACGCTGGGCAAAAAGGAGATGTCGGCGTCGCAACTGGCTGAGCGTCTCGGGTTTTCTCCGAAGCGGCAGCGGACACCTGTCGGGGACTTATCCGGCGGCGAGCGGCGCCGCTTGCAGCTGACGCGCGTGCTCATGAGCGAGCCGAATGTGCTGCTTCTCGACGAGCCGACGAACGACCTCGACATCGACACCCTCCAGGAGCTGGAGAACCTCCTCGACTCGTGGCCGGGCACCCTCGTGGTGATTTCGCACGACCGCTATCTGATCGAGCGCATTGCCGATGTCACCTACGCGTTGTTCGGTGACGGTGCTTTGACGAATCTTCCCGGCGGGATCGACCAGTACTTGGAGCGCCGCAAGAGCATGACGGAGGATTCTGGAGTGCTAGATCTCGGCGACACCGCGCCGAAGGAGAAACCCGCCGATGGGCTGAGCGGGCAGGAACGCCGCGAGCTGATGAAGAAGATGAAGTCGCTCGACCGGAAGATGGAGAAACTCCATGAGGAAGCGGCTGCTCTCGAATCGGAAATCGCGACGATGTCGGGGGAGGCTGACCCCGATTTCGAGGCGATCGGGGCGAAGACGGGGCAGGTCGCGGAACTGCGTGCACAGCGCGAGGAGCTGGAGATGGAGTGGCTTGAGCTGGGGGAGCGGCTGGAAGGGTAGCTACCCAGAATTAGATTTTTTAGAAAAATAGTTCAAAAACCAAAAATAAATCGGAGTTCTCTGTACTGTTTCCGCCATGGGGAACAAAGTGAGCTCAGTCACAGAGAAGCTTCGGTTTGGCAGGCGCACGTTTCTGGCCGGCGCCAGCTTGATGGCCGCCACCGCGGCGATGGGGGTGCCGCGGGCGAAAGGGCAGGAGGCTCTGCTCACAGTGGGCCGCGGCATGGCTGACATGACGGGCGAACCACTCGGTGCCGGCATGAATGGGTACGCGGTGATGAAGCAGTCCACCACCGGAATCCGTTTCCGCCAGTTCGCCAGGGCGTTCATCTTCGAGGACAACGAGGGCGTGAGCAGCGTTTTCGTCATCGCGGAGATGGGGCTGATGTTCCAGTCGATTCAGCTGGAGGTGCTCCGTCGACTGCGCGAGAAATTCGGCGGCAAGTACAACGAGTCGAATGTCTTCATCACCGCCACGCACACGCACGTTGGCCCCGGCGGCGCATCGGGGCACCTCATGGTGGACCTGACCACGCTCGGTTTTCGCCCCGTCACCTTTGAGGCGACGGTCGAAGGCATCGTCGAGGCAGTAGAACGCGCGCACGCGGACAAGCAGCCGTCGAATCTGCGTCTCGTGCGCGGCGAAGTCAAAGACGCGGGTGCGAATCGGTCTTTCGAGGCATTCAAGCGCAACCCGGCAGAAGAGATCCGCGAGTTTCCCAACGGAGTGAACCCGGAAAGCCTCACGCTGTTCATTAGCCGCGGCGGCCAGGACGTCGGCTTGATCAACTGGTACGGCTTGCACGCCACGAGCTTCGGGCACGAGCACACGCTTATCGACGGCGACCATAAAGGCTGGTCCTCTTGGCGCATGGAGAAAGAGCGCGGAGTTGTTCACCGGGATGTCGAAAATCCTCCCTTCGTCGCCGCATTCGCTGCAGCACCCCAGGGCGATATCACTCCGAATGCGGGATTGGAGCCGAAGACGGGGCCGGGCTACGAGGATGAGGCGAAGTCAGCGCAGATCCTCGGTGACCGCCAAATCGACGCTACCGAGGGAGAACTGGTGGACATCAGCGGGACAAGTATCCGCAACCGACACCAGTGGGTGGACATGCGGGAAGTGGAGATTCGTGGTGAGTTCACCCCCGACGGCACGGAACAGCGCACCGGTCCGGCGATTCTGGGTGCGGCATTCGCCGCGTCGAGTCAGGAAGACGGTGGTGGTCTGGAGGTTCCCATCTTCAACGAGGGGGAGCGCGGCGGAACACCATGGGTCAAGGAGCTCAACAACGTCACTGTGCCTGATGAATGGAACGAGATTCACGGCGCCAAAGAAATGCTGCTGCCACTGGGCTATGTCGACGGCATGATCCAGCAAGTGCTCTTGTTCTCGATCACGCAGATCGCGGGCTTGACGATCATCACTAACTCGATGGAGCCGACGTCGATGGCGGGCTACCGCATGAGGAAGCACGTGGCGGACATTCTCGACGTGCCGTTGGAGACCGTCGTGTGCCAGGGCTACACGAGTGGATATGCGCACTACGTGACCACGCCGGAGGAATACGACAACCAGGACTACGAAGGCGGGGCGACGATCTTCGGACGCCACGAGTTGTGCGCGATGGTGCAGGTCTACGACAAATTGGCGCGGTCGTTGAAGGAGGGCTCCCAGATCGAGTCCGGCGGGCCGGCGGGCGATTTGACCGGATGGATTCCAAAATCCCTTTCTGGTTTGCCGGGCATTGACCGGCCCGCCTGGGGCAAAGAATTCGGTGATGTGATCACCTCGACCGAACAGGTCAAAGCGGGCGATACCGCCTCGGTGACATTCTCCTTCGCCAACCCCAACTCGGATCTGCGCCGCGGGGTCGGCTACCACACCATCACGGATGCGGCGGGCGAGATCGTGGCGGATGATTTCCACTCGAGCACGATCATCGAATTCGTGAAGAATTCCGATGTGGTCAACGCCCGCATTTCGTGGGACACCGATGGGGTCGCGCCCGGCGTATACACGGTGAACGTCGAGGGCGTCTCGCGCGCGATCGGCGGAAGCCTGACCCCGTTCACCGGCAGCACGGAAGTGACCGTCGTTTAGCTCGTACACTGGGCCCCATGATTTTGATCAACGTTCGTTTCCGTCCCCTGCCCGAGAACACCGAGAACTTCCGCGAGCTCGTCAATGACTTCACCGAGGCGTCCCGCGCAGAGGAAGGCAACCTCTTCTTCGAGTGGTACCGCAACACCGACGATCCGCGCGAGTACATCCTGGTCGAGGGCTTCAAGGATGATGCCGCGGAGGCGCACGTCAATTCCGACCACTTCAAGGCGGCGCAGGAACTGTTCCCGCAGATCCTGGAGGAGACCCCGCAGATCATTAACACTCTGATCGAGGGCAAGACCGAGTGGGACGCGATGGCGGAATTCCAGGTCTAGTCCACATTCCCGAATGGGCTAGGCGGCCCTCTAAACTGTGCGCAGTATTTGAACCAGATCTGCTTAGAAAGGGGAGGGCCTATGTCTTCACAAGAAGGGTCCACTAAGGTAGAGAACGACTCCGCCGTTCCGAAGGGAATCGGCTCTCTTCTCGGCGCCGTGTTCCTCATGGCGACCAGCTCGATTGGCCCGGGCTTTCTCACCCAGACCAGTGTGTTCACCGTTCGGTTGGGCGCTGCCTTCGCGTTCGCGATTCTCATCTCCATTCTCGTGGATGTCGCGATCCAGCTGAACGTGTGGCGCGTGCTCGGTATCTCCGGGCTGCGCGCTAATGAGCTCGGCAATTCAGTGATCCCCGGGCTGGGATGGGTGATGTCGCTATTGGTCTTCGCCGGCGGCGTGATCTTCAATATCGGCAACATCGCCGGTGCAGGGCTGGGCATGAATGCCATGCTCGGCCTTGACCCGAAGATCGGCGGCGCGATCTCAGCGGTGATCGCCGTATTCATCTTCTTGTCTAAGCGCGCAGGCGTTGCGCTGGACCGCATTGTTGTGGGCCTCGGCGCGATCATGATCCTGCTCATGCTGTATGTCGCTATCGTCTCCCAGCCACCCGTCGGAGATGCGTTGAAGCAGACGGTCCTCCCCGAACAAGTGGACTCTGCAGTCATCGTCACGCTGATTGGCGGCTCGGTCGGTGGCTACATCACTTTCGCCGGTGTCCACCGCATCATTGATTCGGGCCAGACCGGTGTGGAGAATATCAAGAATATTTCGAATGCATCTGTGCTGGGCATCGTGGTGATCGGCATCATGCGTGTGCTTCTCTTCCTCGCGGTGCTCGGCGTGGTTGCTACCGGCGTGGCGCTTTCCAAGGACAATACGGCCGCCGATGCTTTCTACCAGGCCGCCGGAGAGTTCGGTCTTCGTGCCTTCGGTCTGGTGCTGTGGGCGGCGGGCCTGTCGTCGGTGATCGGTGCGTCCTACACTTCGCTGACATTCGTGACCACGCAGAAGACAGATGTGAAGCTGCGTAACTGGCTCACGGTGGCGTTCATCGTGGTGTGCACGATCCTCTTCCTCTTCCTCGGCGCTGCGCCGCAGAAACTGCTCATCTTCGCGGGTGCCTTCAACGGGCTTATCCTGCCAATTGGTTTCGCCGTGGTCATGTGGGCCGCGCTGTTCCGCAAGGATCTACTCAAGGGATACAACTACCCGGTGTGGATGAAGGTCATCGGAGTGATTGTGCTCGCAGGAACCTTCTACATGGGTGTCGATTCGCTCGCAGGGTTGTCGGAGATTTGGGCATAGAAAAAGATCCCGCCCGCGCTCGGGAGTTTTTCCGCACTCATGACGTCGGCACCACTGCGGGGTGGGCGCCGGGGTACGCGCAAGCGAACCTCATCGCTGTGGATGAGAAGTACGCGTTCGATTTCCTGCTCTTCGCCCAACGCAACCCGAAGCCATGCCCTGTCTTGGGGGTCCTCGAGGCGGGGCAGCTGGAGTCCGACCTCATGCCGGGCGGCGACATCCGTACCGATATCCCCGCGTACAAGATCTACAAGCACGGGGAGCTTGTCGACGAAGTGACCGACGCGACCGGCTACTGGACCGATTCCACGGTGGCTTTTCTCATCGGCTGCTCTTTCACATTCGAAGACGCTCTGCTAGCCGAAGAGGTTCCTGTTGCCCACATTGAGCAGGGGCGGAATGTGCCGATGTTCATGACGAATATCGAAACTGAACGCGCCGGTATTTTTGGTGGCCCGATGGTGGTCTCAATGCGCCCGATCCCGGCGAACAGGGTGGCAGATGCAGTTCGCATCACCTCTCGCTATCCGGCGGTGCACGGGGCACCGGTTCACGTCGGGGACCCGGCAGCGATCGGTATCGGTGACCTCGCAGCCCCCGATTTCGGCGACCCAGTGGAGATCCCGGCAGGAACGATTCCAGTGTTTTGGGCTTGTGGTGTCACACCTCAGTCCGCTGTGATGAGCTCAAAGCCGGAGCTGGCTATCTGCCATGCTCCGGGCAAGATGCTCATCACCGATATCCCGGATCGGTCCTATCAGATCCCTTAAGCAAATTGCTTAAACGATTGCTTAAACAATTGTCGCGATAGTTACCCCGGGCTTCACACGCGCGCCTTCGTCGGCGGAAACAGAGATGGTGCCGGCCGCGGGGGACTTCAGCGTCGACTCCATCTTCATGGCTTCGACAACGGCCAGCGGCTGGCCCTTTTCCACGGTGTCCCCGTCGCTGACCATCCACTTCACGATGGTGGAATCAAATTTCACCGTCACGGCGCCCTCTCCGCCAGTCTCGGAGGACTCAGGTTCGCTCGTTTGCGGGCCGCCGCCTCCAGAGAGCATGCGGCGGGGGATGCCGATTTCGTGCAAGCGGCCGTCGATCTCGATGACGACGGTCTCCCGTTCGTCGTACAGATGCTCAATATCGCTGGTTTCGTGGTTGGCACTCGGCGAGTAGTTTCCGTCGACCCAGTCGGTGTAGAGATCGAGGGAATCGCCGTTCAATTCCGGCGCGTCCACCATGTCGCGGTGGAACGGCAGCACGGTCCGCACGCCCTCAATAGTGAACTCCTTGAGAGCCTGGCGGGAACGCGCTAGCGCCGCATCGCGGGTCGGTGCGATGACGATCAGCTTGGCCATGAGCGAGTCGTAGTACGCCGGAATGTCGCTGCCGGTGCGCACACCGGAGTCGACACGGATGCCGGGGCCGGTGGGGACGTCGAAACGCGTGACCGTGCCCGGTGACGGAGCGAAACCATTGGTGACGTCCTCGGCGTTGATGCGGAATTCAAAGGCATGGGAGGTGATTTCCGGGTCGGTCCCGAAAGACAGTTCCTGGCCATCAGCGATGCGGAACTGCTCCGCAATGATGTCCACGCCCGTGACGACCTCCGTGACGGGGTGCTCGACCTGCACGCGGGTATTGACCTCGAGGAAGGAGACGGTGCCGTCTTCCGACACGATGTACTCGACGGTGCCGGCACCGATGTAATTGGCGGAGCGGCAGATCTCGCGTGCGCCGTTTTCGATGCTGCTGCGCTGCTCCTCAGTCAAGAAGGGGGCAGGGGCTTCTTCGATGAGTTTCTGGAAGCGACGTTGCGTCGAGCAGTCTCGGGTGCCCAGCACGGCGACGTTGCCGTGTGTGTCGGCGAGCACCTGGGCCTCGACGTGACGGGGGTGGGTGAGGAATTTCTCCACGTAGCATTCGGCGCGGCCGAAAGCTTCCTTGGCTTCGCGTCCGGCGGAGGCGAAAGCATCTTCGATGTCCGCTTCGTCGTGCACGACCTTGAGGCCGCGCCCGCCGCCGCCGTAGGCTGCCTTGATCGCGATCGGCATGCCGTGCTCCTCTGCGAATGCGCGGGCCTCTTCCCAGTTATCGATCGGGTCATCGGTGCCCGGGGCCAGCGGGGCACCGACCTCGACAGCGACGCGACGAGCCGCGATCTTGTCGCCGAGCAGGTCGATGGATTCCGGGGTGGGGCCGATCCACGTAAGTCCCGCGTCGACGACGGCGCGTGCGAAGTCTGAGTTCTCCGAGAGGAAGCCGTAGCCGGGGTGCACGCAGTCTGCGCCCACCTTGTGGGCGAGCGAGATGAGCGCGGGCACATTCATGTAGGTCTCGGAAGCGCTATTGCCGGGGAGGTGGTAGGCCTCGTCGGCGACCAAGGTGTGCAGCGCGCCGGTGTCAGCGTCGGAGTAGACCGCGATCGAGCGGATGCCCAAGTCGCGTGCGGAGCGGGCGATGCGAACCGCGATCTCGCCGCGGTTGGCGATCAGAACGGCTTTGAGGGACGTTTCTGGTGCGGGAGTGGACATGGGCTTATTCTCCTTCGCTGTAGAGTTCGAAGCGGATGGTGGAACCGGGGGATAGCTGTGCGGCGATGTCGACATCTTCGCTGATCACTGTGGCGATGACGGGGTAGCCGCCGGTCACGGCGTGGTCGCGGAGGAACACGACCGGCTGCCCACTCGGCGGCACCTGGACACTGCCAGCCACCATTCCTTCTGAGGGCAGCTCGCCACCGCGCTCACGCTGCAATGGCTCGTCAGTTTCCAAACGGACGCCTACTCGGTTGGATTCGCCGGTCACCGTGAAGGTGGTGTCGAGGAATCGTTCGACTTCGGCTTTGTTGAACCAGTCATCGCGTGGGCCGAGGACGCAGCGCACGGTGGCGACATCGTCGGTCACGCGCAGTGGGTTCGAAAGCAGATCGGTGGCGGTGCCGGGTTTTCTCATCGACGCCGAGACCGTGTCGCCGGCCTGGAGCGGAGCGGGCCCGAGTCCGGACAGCAGATCGGTGGCGGAGGAGTCGAGCTCCGTGTCGGCAATCAATCCACCGCGCACTGCGATGTAGGAGCGCATACCGGTTCGCGGCGGGTAGACCACGAGCTGCGCGCCTGCGGGAACGATGATTGGCGTCGCCAACGGGAACGGTTTCTGCCCCACGAAGACATCGCTGTCCGCGCCAGTGACGCACACGACGGCCTCGGCCAAGGCGGTCATGGACAGGCCGCCGATATTTTCGAGAAGTGTTGCGTTGCGCTTGTTGCCCACCACGTCGTTGGCGATGCGGGCGGAGGCCCTGTCGGACGAGCCAGACGTGGTCACGCCGAGGCTGCCGTTGCCTTGCCTTCCGAGGTCCTGGTAGAGGGTTTGCAGCCCGGCCTCGTCGACGGTGAACAAGGGCATCCGCGGGGGAGTGTCCAGCTTATAGTGGCTGGTCTCCTGTTCGTCGGTGAGCTTATCGACGCGAACGTAGCGCACTGTGTCACCCGGGCTGACCAGCGCTGGCGGTTCGGCAGTCGAATCCCACATCGGGGTCGTGGTCGTGCCGATCAGCTGCCACCCGCCGGGGGATGTGCGTGGATAGACAGCCGAGAAATCGCCTGCCAGCGCAACTGCGCCCGCCGGCACTTCGGTGCGGGGAGAGGAACGGCGGGGCACGTCGAGGGCGTCGGACTCGTTGGCCGGGACGCAATAGGTGAATCCGGGGGCGAAGCCGCCAAAACCGGCTTTCCACACGGTGGAGGTGTGCCACTCGATGAGCTCCTCGCGGGTCTTTCCCAGCAGCTGGGCGAGCTCGTCGAGGTCTTCGCCGTCGTAGCAGACCTCGATCTCAATCTCGCGTGACTCCTTGGCCGCAGCGGCTTCGGGTGTGAAGGTACGCAGGAACTCAGCGGCCTTCTTCGCCGCGGATGTCGAATCGAACGTGACCAGAACGGTCCGGGCACCAGCTACAACGTCAGTCTGGCGTTCAAGCGGGGAGGTGTTCAGGGCTCCGTAGAAGTCCATCACTTCTTCGAGGCTGTCAAGGTCAATCATGAGTGCGCGCGTGCCGACGCGCTTGATGTCTCTACTCACAGAAAGCTCCTGATCTCGATGCCTTCGCCCTTCAATTTAGCGACCACACTGCGGGTCAGTTCCACTGAACCCGGGGAATCGCCGTGGACGCAGACGGATTCGGCTTGAACGTCGACGACGCTGCCGTCGATAGCTGTCACGGCGCCTGTCGACGCGACTTGCAACACGCGGTCGGCAACGTGCTGTGCATCGGTCATCACCGCGTTCGGTTCGCGCCGCGACACCAAGGTTCCGTCGGGGTTATACCCACGGTCGGCGAAAGCTTCGCGGATGACGCGCAAACCGGCCTTTTCAGCGATGTCCACGGCAATGCCGCCGGGCAGCAGCATGACGGGCAGATCACCAAAAGCCTTGATGCCGTCGATGACGGCCTGAGCATGCTTTTCGTTGTGGACGATGGTGTTGTAGAGCGCACCGTGGGGTTTGACGTAGCGCACCTTAAGTCCCTGCGCCCGCGCGAGGGCGTCTAGAGCGCCGATCTGGTAGAGCGTTTCGTCGGCAAGCTCGCCCGGGTCGTAGTCGATGAAGCGGCGACCGAAACCAGCGGGGTCTTTATAGGCGATGTGCGCGCCGACGACGACGTTGTGCTGCTTCGCGTCCGCGAGAGTGCCGCTAATGGAGTGCGGGTCTCCCGCGTGGAACCCCGTGGCCACGTTCGCGCTGGAGACCATTCCCAGCATGGCCGCATCGTCGGCAACTGGGTTGCCCGCAGTGGTTTCGCCTAAATCGGCGTTGAGGTCGATGTGCTCGCTCACAATGAACCAACTTTCAAAGTTATGGAAGTTATGGGAAATTCTCATAACAGTCTAGTGACCCATCCCTCCGCGGATTCAGGGAGAGACCCCGGACACGATATACGCTCCCATTGTGGGCCGAACCACATGGGCTCGATGACCGAATTCAAGGTGTGGGATCAGGCGTATTACCGTTGTAGCTATGACATCCGAGAGCACGAAAAAACCGCCGAAGCTGTCCAAGAAGGCGTACGAGACCGAGCTACTCCGCCTCCAGGCTGAACTGGTGAAGATGCAGCAGTGGGTCGTGGCCACTGGTGCACGCATCGTTGTGGTCATGGAAGGCCGTGACGCGGCGGGCAAGGGGTCCGCCATCAAGCGCATCACCCAGTACCTGAACCCGCGTGTGTGCCGGATTGAGGCGCTGCCGAAGCCGACGGAACGGGAGCAGACGCAGTGGTACTTCCAGCGCTACGTCGAAAAGCTTCCTGCTGCTGGCGAGATCGTGATCTTCGACCGCTCCTGGTACAACCGCGCCGGCGTGGAGCGTGTCATGGGCTTTTGCACGACGGAGGAGTACCGCCGCTTCCTGCACCAGGCACCGATTTTTGAGCGTCTGCTGGTGGAGGACGGCATTCTGCTGCGCAAGTACTGGTTCTCCGTGTCGGATGAGGAACAGCACGCGCGCTTTGAATCCCGCCGTAACGATCCGTTGCGTCAGTGGAAGCTGTCGCCGATGGATCTGGAGTCCATCACGAAGTGGGAGGACTACTCCCGCGCGAAGGACGAGATGTTCATTCACACCGACATCCCGACTGCGCCGTGGTACACGGTGGAATCGGAAGACAAGAAGCGCTCGCGCATTAATGTGATCTCGCATCTTCTGTCCACGATCCCGTACGAGCACATCGAGCCCGACCTGCCGGACGTGCCAGAGCGTCCGGAGTCCGACGATTATGAGCGTCCGCCGCGCGCGGAATTCCGCTACGTGCCCGACGTGGCCGCTAACTTGGAAAAGGACAAGCAGAAAAACACAAAGAAACGCAAGAAGAAGTAGCTATTCCGGGTAGCCGCGGGGGATCCAGAAACGTGGAGCTCCCCCGCGGCTTAGCGGATTAGGGCACGGTCCTTAGCTTGTCGACGTCGTCTTGCGAGGTGTTTCCCACGGTGACGGTGACTTTGGCCTGCCCGTTAGAACGGCAGGGGCGGCAGTGCCGGCACGTCGATAAGGCCTGCCTGCACCGCGCCGAAGCCGAGGACGGCGCTGACAAAAGCGAGTACTGCGAGGATGAGGGCGACGGTGCCACCAGTCGAAGAACCGGCGGAGCTGGTTGAACTTTCCGAGCCAGATTGGGGCGCGCTGTCGGGGCGGGCTTTGGTGTGGTCGGAAGTGGAACCGAGCGGCAGGCAGTCCGCCAACTCGTCGATGGTGTAGAAAGCCGAGTCATCTGCCACGGGCATGCATCCCGCGTGGAACGGGGTTTCCGCCTCGTTGTAAAGCATGCGAACGAGGGTGACACCCGCGTCATTCTGAAACGCGTCCCACTGGATGTTCGCGCCCATCGGCGTTACCTTGTCGCCGCGCCAAGTGGAATTGTCGTAAGTCATGACCTCGTCGGCGGGCACACCTTTCTCGGAACCAGGCAGCTTAAGCAAGGCGGCGAGCGGAGCGATGGTCTCGGCGTGGCCGAACCGGTACTCGGCTGCGATGTTGCCACCGGCGGCGCGATCCTGGACCCCCTTGATCATATGATTGAGGAGGGGTTCGTAGATGTCGTAGGACACCGATTGTCCCTCGATACCCGGGCCGCTTTCGTAGAATTTCTCTACGTCGAGTAAGTAAGCGAGCTGTCGACCGTCCTCATCATCCATGAACTGGTCGAAGATCCAGCCTTCGGCCGGTTTAGCGGGCTCGTTCTCCATCGCGGGGGCGATGATGTACAGGTTGTAGAACTGAAGTGCCGCGTCGGCGGTGCCTTTAACTTTCTTACCGCTGGCGCCAACAAACTTCAGCGTCCCGTTGTCGAGGTCGTCGATGAACTTCTGGTCGAAGATCTTGGTGAGCAGGTGAGTCGCCGCCTGCTGGGATGCCTCGGAATTCTTGGCTTTGTTCACCTTTTCGTCGAGGGTGTCGCTCTCGGTCCACTCGGAGTACGCCGCGTAACGCGGAGAATTCTCGTCGGAGTGGGCGTGCAGCAGGTCGAATCGGTCCTCGACGTTGACGGTGTTGTTTGTCTTGCCGTCGGCTAGATTGTCAGACAGCTCTGGAACAGCCGAAAGCAACCCCTGTCCGAAAAGCTCTCCGGATTCCTTCGCGCGGTCCGCGCCGGAGGACATGAACTTCACTTGGTCGGTATCGCTCTGAGACACCGATTCCAAGAATGTCAGGTTGCGGGCCGCATTGCGGGTACCGATACCGCGCAATTCGTTGCGGCCGAACGTGGTCAGGTTGCCGTAGCCGCCTTCCCCCGGACCGGTGAGCTGTTCATTCGCGCGCGACATCGCCTCCACCTGAGGGATTAACTTCTCGCCGAGCGGGGTCAGCTCGCCACGCTCTTTAGCGGAGGTGAGCATCTGGCCGGCGAGGTCGTCGTATTTGAAGCCGGACAAGCCGCGGGAACCGTGACGGCCCACGGAGGCGGTGTAAATCTGGTGGAAACCAGCGGGAGGTTGGCTGTAGGAGGAGATGGGGGCGGCGGGGGAATATGGCTGTTTGGTGGAATAGTAGGTCGCTGCCTCGGCGGCACCAGCAGGAACGAGTGTCGCTGCAGTGGCTGCGACAGTGGCGAGGGCGATGGCGCGACGGGTCAGTGCTGGGGAGTGTGGCACGGGGAACTCCTTAGTGGAAATGGGGAAACAACAGGAATTACAGCTTAAAAGCCCCTGGTGAAAAGCTGGTTACGCCGATGTGAACATCCGCCACTGTTTGTGTTTGTGAGACGGTAGGAAAGAGATAGCCTTGGGTGTGCACCAACTTCGGCGATCTCAGCACCTCTCAAGAGTTGTTCAGGAAAAATCTCGGGAAGGCTCCCCAGATTATCGACGCTCGGATCGAGGACACGACCGAGTGGGAGGAAACGGGAAGAAGAAACAGCTACTTCGGGTATCCACGCGGCGTGCTGACCGTTTTGTTGCGGGGGATCCAGAAACGGAACGGCGCGTCCGCGTTCTTGCTGATTCCGATGCGCGGGCCAGCAACCCAATCGGGTTCCTCGGTGCGCATGGTGAGCTGGACGGGTGCGCCGTTGTCATCCAAGGACAGCCCGAGGGCGCGCCCGAGATTTCCAGGTCCGCGGGCGAGGTTTTCATAAGGAATCGGGGCGCGGTCTTTCGCTTGACGACGGCTGCGGGCGAGCTGCTCTCCCTCGATGATTTCCCCGCCGCGCATGAGGCAGCCTTGGCCGGTGCCCTCCGGGGCGCAGACGATATTGCCGTTCAGATGGATGCCGTAGGAGAGGTAGACATAAAGCCTGCCTGGCGGGCCGAACATGGCGGCGTTGCGGGCCGTTTTCCCGCGGTAGGTGTGCGCGGCGGCGTCGTCGGAACCGAGATAGGCCTCGACTTCGGTGAGCCGGATGGTCACGCCGTTGTGGGTGATCGTGCAGCCGAGAAGTTGCGGGGCGACGATATTCGCTGGTGCGGAGAAATCGATCACTGTGCGAGCCACTCCTTGATCTGCGTGATGGCGCCGTGGTCGGCATTGGACGGTGCGATGATATCGGCAATGGCTTTGAGCTTGTCGTGGCCGTTCGCCATGGCGACGGCGGTGCCGGCGGTGATGAGCATGTCGTAGTCGTTCAAGTAGTCGCCGATCGCCGCGGTCTGATTGATGTCGATGCCGAGCGAGTCGGCGAGGGATTGCAGCGCGTTGCCCTTATTGGTGTTAGGCGACATGACATCGACCCATTGGGCGCCGGAGACGGCGACGGTGTGATCACTCGCTGCGGTTTCGGTGAGGGGGAGGCCGTCTTTTTCCGCATCTGTCTCGACGAAGAGCGACACCTTGATGGCGGGGCCGGCAAAATCTGCTACTGCGTCGATCAGCGAGGGGACTGGGCGCCGGGAGTGGTAGTACTTCGAGATCTCTTGGCAGGCGTGTTCCGGGGTGTCCTGCGCGACAAAAGCGAATTCTGGCGTGCACACCACGGGATGGACGGGGGACTCTGAAGCGGCGACTGCGCGCAGGAGCGCGTCGACTGTCGCTTTGTCCATCGGCTTGGTGGCGATGATGTC
Organism: Corynebacterium sp. p3-SID1194; assembly: GCF_025144155.1. Classification (NCBI taxonomy): domain Bacteria; kingdom Bacillati; phylum Actinomycetota; class Actinomycetes; order Mycobacteriales; family Corynebacteriaceae; genus Corynebacterium; species Corynebacterium sp. p3-SID1194. The sequence goes on along the minus strand of NZ_JALXWY010000006.1, from coordinate 27,593 downwards.
GCCTCGATGCCACACCACGCCGCCGTTTTCGGCGATGAAGGTGTCGATCCCTCGGCCAGCGAACATATCCTGCAGTGTGGCGAGCTGGCGCCCGGATGCGGGAGCGATGACCATGTTCTTGGCTTTCGCTTCCTCAAGGACGGGCCAAAACTCTTCCGGAATGTCGCCGTGCGGATCCACGAGGGTTCCGTCCATGTCTAAGGCGACGATGCGGGGAAAAGTCATAGCAGTCCTTTGCTCGCTGTGGAACACTGGCTTCATGGCAGAAAGCACCACTGGACCAGCACATTCAGTACACATTGCCGTCCGGCAGTCTACCGGAGTGATCACTCTGGACAGGCCCAAGGCATTGAACTCCATCAACCCGGAGATTCTCTTTCCCGTCATCGAGGCACTCGAAGAATGGAGGGATGACGAGGGGGTGGAACGCGTCGTCGTGAAGTCCTCTGGGAAGCATTTCTGTGCGGGCGGCGACGTGCGCTACGCACGCGAGGCCGCGCTGGGCGGAAGGACGCAGGAAGCTGACGAGTTCTTCTCCCGCGAGTACGCGATGAACCTGATGATCGCGGAGTACCCCAAGCCGTATATTTCGCTGATCTCCGGTGTTGTCATGGGCGGCGGGCTCGGTCTGGCGGCGCACGGCAGCCACGTCGTGGTCACTGACAATGTCATGGCGTCGATGCCGGAGATGAATATCGGGTTCTTCACTGATGTTGGCATGAGCCACCGGCTGCAGAATCTGCCGAAACGCCCGTCGCTCGACCTCGGCATGTTTCTCGCGCTGACCGGCTACCGGATGAACGCGGACGACATGATCGCAACGGGCCTGGCGACGCATCGCGTGGACTCGCTCGACGGGCTTACGGAACGGATCATTGAAGAGGGGCCGGGGGTACTCGATGAGGTAGCCAGCCAACCGGGGGTCTCGGAGCTAGAAAAGCTTTACCCGCTTATCGACGGAGCGTTTTCCGCGCCTTGGTCCCAGATCAAAAAGAACATCGCGGCCGATCCAGAACTGGCGGCGGTTGCGGAGCCGCTGTTACAGCAAGCGTCCCCGTCGTCGCTGGTAGCAACGGCTGAGCTGATGCTGGCGAATTCCACGAACGACCTGGCGGCAAGTTTGGACAACGAGCGCCGCTACGCCGAAATGCTCGTGCGCGAGCCGGATTTCCATGAGGGCGTGCGCGCTGTTCTCGTCGACAAAACGAACGATGCCGCGTTTGAGCCTGAGCCAGGGCCGGAAAAATACCGCGACGTACTAGAATAGAGGCCGTTTGAGCAACGCGACATGTGAAAGGACGCAGCGTGAACGCTGAAAGCCCGGTCAACCCGAACCCGCACGACAACCCGATGGACGATTGGAACCACAAGCTCCACCTCGCCCAGGAGATGCTGCCGCTGATCAGCCAGCTCCACCGCGAGAACAACGTGGTCACCTCCATCTACGGCCGCCTGCTGGTGGGCATGACGGACATCGAGATCATCAAGGCGCACCGCTACGCTCGCCGCGTCGTGGCACGCGAGCTCCCGCTGGACGACACGCTGCCGATCCTGCGCGAGCTGACCACGATGAACCTGGGCACTGCCTCCATCGACCTTGGCCGGTTGGCCAAGAACTTCTCCCGCACCGAGGGCACCGAGCTGCGCTCCTTCCTGGAAGAAGAGCTGGCAGAGGTCATCGGCGCTGACAGCCACCGCGTCCCGCGCGATGTGGTCCTGTACGGCTTCGGCCGCATCGGCCGCCTGCTCGCCCGCATTCTCATCGCTCGTGAAGCTCAGTACGGCGGTGTGCGCCTGCGTGCAGTCGTGGTCCGCAAGAAGGGCGACGACGACGTGATCAAGCGTGCGTCCCTGCTTCGCCGCGATTCCGTCCACGGTGCCTTCAACGGCACCATCACCGTGGACAAGGAGAACGAGGTCATCTGGGCGAATGGCACCCCGATCCAGATGATCTACTCGGACGATCCGTCGGCCATCGACTACACCGCGTACGGCATCAACGACGCGATCGTCGTGGACAACACCGGCCGTTGGCGCGACCGCGCCGGCCTGTCCAAGCACCTCGAGTCCAAGGGCGTGGCACGCGCGCTGCTGACCGCGCCGGGCAAGGGCGATGTGAAGAACATCGTCTACGGCATCAACCACGCCACCATCGACGATTCCGAGCAGGACCGCGTCCTGTCCGCCGCGTCCTGCACCACCAACGCGATCACCCCGGTGCTCAAGGTCGTCGGCGACCGCTGGGGCGTCAAGCACGGCCACGTGGAAACGGTCCACTCCTACACCAACGACCAGAACCTGGCCGACAACTTCCACAAGGGCCCGCGCCGCGGCCGCGCCGCCGGCCTGAACATGGTCCTCACCGAGACCGGCGCCGCCAAGGCAGTGTCCAAGGCCCTGCCGGAATTCGAGGGCAAGCTCACCGGTAACGCCATCCGCGTTCCCACCCCGGACGTGTCCATGGCCGTCCTCAACCTCGACCTGGACAGCGAGGTCGACCGCGAGGACGTCAACAACTACCTGCGCCGTGTGTCGACGGACTCGAGCCTGCGCCAGCAGATCGACTACATCCAGTCGCCGGACGTCGTGTCCACCGACTTCGTGGGCACCACCCACGCAGGCATCGTGGATGGTCTGGCCACCATCGCATCCGGCAACCACCTGGTTCTCTACGTCTGGTACGACAACGAGTTCGGCTACTCCAACCAGGTGATCCGCATCGTCGAGGAGATCGCCGGCGTCCGCCCGAAGATTCTCCCGACGCGCAAGGAACCGCAGGAGATCCGCTAAAGAGGGGAATTCCATAGTGCTCAAACTCACGGGCAAGGTACAGGACTACGCCTGGGGCGACACCACCAGCATCGCCACCTTGCAAGGTCGCACGCCGTCAGGCGGACCGGAGGCGGAGGTGTGGTTCGGGGCGCACCCGTCCGCGCCATCAGCCACGGATGAAGGACCTCTCGACGAGGTCATCGCGGCTGATCCCGTGAGTGCACTGGGCACGGAGGGAACACTGCCGTTCCTGGTGAAGTTGCTTGCGGCGGCGCGCCCGCTGTCGATCCAGGCGCATCCGTCGATCGAGCAAGCCCAGGAAGGGTTCGCCCGCGAGGATGACCTGGGCATTCCGCGGGACGCCGCGCACCGGAATTACAAAGACGCGAACCACAAACCCGAGGTCCTGATCGCGCTGACGCCGTTCCGCGCGATGGCAGGTTTCCAGCCGCTCGAAGACACGGTCGCGCTGCTCGACGAGCTCGCGGTGCCGCAGCTGGAAGACGCAAGGGCAGAGCTTAACGACGAAAGCGTGGACGTCGATAAGCGCCTGCGCTCCGTACTCTCCGGCTGGCTGGCGATGGATGACCCTGCGCCCGTGGTGGAGGCCGTGCTGGAGCGCGCCGCGCAGCTCGATTCCGATGTGGCGCGGAACCTCGTGTTTATCGGTGAAGCGTTTCCCGGCGATGTGGGCGTGTTAGCGGCGCTGCTGCTCAACCACGTGGAGTTGGCTCCCGGCGAGGCGCTGTTCCTTCCCGCCGGCAATATGCACGCCTACCTGTCCGGATTCGGTGTCGAGGTGATGGCCAATTCGGACAATGTGCTGCGCGGGGGCCTGACCTCGAAGCACATCGATGTCGCTGAGCTGGAAAGCATCGTGAACTTCGAGCCGATCGACGATCCTGTGCTTGTTCCCGAGGTAGAGGGAAATCGTTCAGTATTCCCGGTCCCGGTGAGCGATTTCGCCGTGACCCGCTACGACGGGGAAGGCTCTGTTTCTGTGGCGGGACCCGCGATCGTTCTTCCTGTGGCGGGCGAAATTGAGCTCGGTGAACTGGTGCTGTCTGCTGGTGAGGCAGCGTTCATCGCAGCAAAAGACGGAGATGTGTCCGTTCAGTGTGAGTCTGCGGACTTCTTCGTGGTGCAGACTTCGTAGTATTCAACGAGCTTTTCCGTCGCGGCGCGCCATGACCACCGCTCGGCTTCTGTCCGGGCGGCGGCGGACATGGCGGTGCGACGCGGGGCGTCGATAAGCAGGCCCGCGAATGCGTCCGCCCATTGTTCTGGCGATGCGTCTTTGTCGACGAGCATGCCAGTCTGCCCATCCTCAATGACGAACGGGATGCCCCCGGCGCGGGCGCCAACGACGGGCACGCCCGACGCGAAGGATTCGAGGGCGACGAGACCGAGCGTTTCCGTCAGAGAGGGGAAGGCGAAGACATCGGCCGAGGCGAAGGCTTGGGCGAGGGGCGTGCCCGACATGTAGCCGGTGAACACGGTGTACGCGGGATCGAAATCCTTCTTCATCTGCTCCAACTGTGGACCCGCGCCGACCATGGCGAGGCGGGCGCCGGGAACCTTCTCGCGGAGAAGCGGCATGATGTCGTTGAGAATGGCGAGGTTCTTCTCTGCGCTCATCCTGCCGACGTAAATGAGGAGAGGGGCATCCGGGTTGCCGTCGGTGAGCGTGTCCCGCATTTCAGCGGAGAAGTTATCCGGGTGGTAGCCGACGGTGTCAACCGCCTTCGGCCACACAGCAAGGTCCCGCAGACCGTAGCTTTTCGCAGTGTCCAACATCGGGTCCGAGGTGACCAGGTTCATCTCCGCACAATTATGGAAAGCGCGGATGAGTGCAGTGGCGGGCTTTTTCACCAGCCCGATCTTCAGCGATTCGGTATAGGCGGGCACATCGGTGTGGAATGACGCGAGCAGCGGCTTCTTTTGGAGTTTTGCCAGTACAGCGCCGTAGCCGGCGAAGAAGACGGGATTGACGGCGTGAATGACGTCGGGATTGAAGTCCTTGAGCTTCTTCGCCACTGCCGGGGCCGGCAGGCCCACCTTGATCTCCGGGTAAATGTAATGGAAGGAGAAGCTCGGGACGCGCACCACTGGGAAACCGGCGTAGGTCTCCGGAGTGTCGCCGGTGGCGAAGATCATCACCTCGTGGCCGATCTCCGCCAGCTGGTCGACGGTGCGGATCACACGAGTGACCACACCGTCGATCTTGGGGAGGAATACCTCCGTGAAAATGGCGATCCGCATGCTTATGCGTTCTCCGGAACGCCCTCTGACTGGTTGCGGGTCCACAGGGAGCGCGCTGGAATCTTGCTGCGGTCGGCGCGGTCGGCGTACTTCTTCGCCACGTCCTCGACCTCTTGGAGCAGGCCCTCGGCGAGCTTGGTCGGCTCAAGGCCCAGGCTCAAGAACGTGTCGTTGGAGACGTGCAACTCGTTTTCTGCGGATTCCTTACGCGGGTTCGGAACCAGCGCGTATTCCGTGCCGGAGATCTTTGCCACCAGTTCAGCCAGGTCGCGCACGCGGTGCGTCTCGGTCATTTGGTTGAAGATCTTGACGCGGTCGCCCTTTGCCGGCGGGTTCTCCAGCGCGATCTGGACGCACTTGACCATGTCGCGGATGTGGATGAACGCGCGGGTCTGGCCGCCGGTGCCGTGGACGGTGAGCGGGTAGCCGATCGCCGCCTGCATGAGGAAGCGGTTGAGCACCGTGCCGTAGTCGCCGTCGTAGTCGAAGCGGTTGATCAGACGCTCGTCGCGCTCCGTCTGCGGGGTGTGCGTGCCCCAGATGATGCCCTGGTGCAGGTCGGTGATGCGCAGCTCGTCGTTCTTGGCGTAGTAGGCGAAGAGGTTCTGGTCCAGGACCTTGGTCAGGTGGTACACCGAGCCCGGGTTAGTGGGGTAGAGGATCTGCTGGTCGACGAGCTCTTCGCCGGTGTCGACCTTGATGTCCAGGTAGCCCTCCGGGATCTTCATGCCGGCGGTGCCGTAGCCGTAAACGCCCATGGTGCCCAGGTGGACGATGTGGATGTCCAGGCCGGACTCGACGACCGCGACGAGCAGGTTGTGGGTGGCGTTGACGTTGTTGTCCACCGTGTAGCGCTTCGTCACCGGATTCTTCATGGAATACGGTGCGGCGCGCTGCTCCGCGAAGTGAATGATCGCGTCGGGTTGCTCGGTGGAGATGAAGTCCTTCAGGCCCTCGTAGTCCTGGGCGACATCGATATTGCGGAAGGCGATCTCCTTGCCGGAGACCTCTTTCCAGGCGGCGATGCGCTCGTCGATAGATGCGATGGGGGTGAGTGATTCGGCGCCGAGCTCTTCATCAATGCGTCGGCGTGAAAGGTTATCGACGATGGTGACATCGTGACCGATGTCTGAAAGGTGCAAGGAAGCTGGCCAGCCGCAGAATCCGTCGCCGCCGAGAACCGCAATTTTCATGTATCTACCTTTCTGATTGCCTCCCAGTCACGTTACCCGGGATCAGGGTTTTCCGCCGGGTGAGTGAAAAACGGACACGGCGTGAAAAGAATTATGTATGTTTCGTGTATGAAACAAAAATCGGGAGACATTGTCATTGTGGGTGCCGGGCTGGCAGGCTTGGTCGCCGCGCACGAGGCGGTCAAAGCTGGTCGCCGCGTCGTGTTCGTGGAGCAGGAGAGCAGGGCGAACCTCGGCGGGCAGGCATTCTGGTCGCTCGGCGGACTGTTCATGGTGGGCACACCGGAACAGAAACTCATGGGGGCGAAGGACTTCGAGGATCTCGCATGGACGGACTGGGAGAATTCCGCCGATTACGACGACGAGGATCATGACCATTGGCCGCGCGAGTGGGGCCGTGAATACGTCCGGTTCGCGTCCAACGAGATGCACGGTTATTTGAAAGAGCTGGGTCTGCGCGTGCTGCCCACCGTCGGATGGGCCGAGCGTGGCTCGGGCGATGCGTCAGGCCACGGCAATACCGTGCCGCGTTTCCACCTGACCTGGGGCACGGGCCCGGAGGTCGTGCGTGTCTTCCGCGAGCCGGTTGAGCGTGCCGAACAGGCCGGCAAAGTGGAATTCAAATTCCGTCACCGCGTCGACGACATCATTGTCGAAGACGGGCGCGCCGTGGGAGTGCGGGGCGTGAAGCTAGCAGCTGATTCTCGTGACCGCGGCATCGCCTCCAATAACGACGAGGTGGAGCCGTTCGAGGTACGCGGCGCGGCCGTGGTCATCTCCACCGGCGGCATCGGCGGCAACCTGGACAAGGTGCGGGAGATGTGGCCGGAGGACCGGTGGGGGCCGTGCCCGAAGGACATGGTCACCGGCGTGCCGGAGCATGTTGACGGCCGCGGCATCGATATCGCGGCCGCCGCCGGCGCGAACCTGGTCAACACCGACCGCATGTGGCACTACCCAGAGGGCATGATCAACTGGGACCCGATCTGGCCGGGCCACGGTATCCGCATCATTCCGGGTCCGAGCTCCATGTGGCTGGACGCGACCGGCAAGCGCTTGCCGACCAATCTGTTCCCGGGCTCGGACAATATCGCTGCGCTCGCGCACGTCGGTAGGACGGGTTACGGCTATTCATGGTTCATTCTCAATCAGCACATCGCCGACAAGGAGTTCATTTTCTCCGGCTCGGAGCAGAACCCGGATCTGACGGACAAGTCGCTCAAGAAGCTGGCCGGCAAGGTCGGTCCCGGAACGCACCCGGCGGTGCGGGCATTCATGGACAACGGCGTCGACTGGGTCACCGCAGACACGATCGAGGACCTCGTGCGCAAGATGAATGAGCTCGGCGATGACGGTGTCGAGGTCGATGGCGAACTGGTGCGCAAGCAACTGGTTGAGCGAGATGCCCAGCTAACGAACAATTTCTCCAAGGACGCGCAGGTCAATTACATCCGCACCGCGCGGAATTTCCTCGGCGACAAGATTGTCCGCTGCGCGGAGCCGCACCGCTTGCTGGACCCGAAGAAGGGCCCGCTCATTGCGGTCAAGCTGCATATTTTGACGCGCAAGACGCTCGGCGGAATCGAGACGGACTTGGGCGGCCGAGCATTGCTTGCCGACGGCAGCGTCTTCCCCGGCCTCTACGCCTGCGGCGAGGCAGCCGGTTTCGGCGGCGGCGGAATGCACGGAAAAAACGCTTTGGAAGGAACCTTCCTTGGCGGCTGCATCCACTCGGGCAAGCGAGTGGGCGAGCACGCTGCGCGTGAGTGATCAGCGCTGCCAGTGAAGTGACGCAGTGGCCGCCTGCCCGCGCAGGCGGTCTTTGTCTTGGTCAGGAATGAGCGAGCCGCCGGTGAGCCACACCAGGTGGGTTGCGGTGTCGGGGGTGTCGGGAAGGCGCCACGGAATGGTGAGTCCGGCGGTCGCCGATGGTTCGGCGATGATGCTCGCGCTCCGCTCCAACCAGTTCACCGCGGCGAGGAACGTGGTGTCGTTGAGCGTGTGGAAACCGCTGACCAGATGCGCCGCGTGCTCGAGAGCGAGTGGTGAGGGCCGTTGCACCGCCAGCCCGTCGGCGATGGTGCGCCCGGACAGGCCGTAGTCGGCGCAGGTGACATCCGGGTTCCCGGTGAATGCGCCGAGCGTCATGCACGGGCTAGCCGTCGGTTCGACGAAATGACAGGAGACAGCCTCGCCGAAAGCCATCTTCAGGCCGAAGGTCACTCCGCCCGGGCCGCCGCCGACGCCGCAGGGGAGGTAGACGAACAGCGGGTTCTCGGGGGTGAACGTCTGGCCGGCGGCGGCGAACTGCTCCTTGAGTCGCTGGCCAGCGACGGCGTATCCGGTGAAGAGGCCGAGGGAATTCTCGTCGTCGATGAAGAAAGCGTCGGCCGAACTCTCCCGTGCCGCGGCCACGGTCTCGGTGAAGAGTCCGCGGTGCTCCACCACAGTCGCCCCACGGGAACGGAGCAGGTCTTTCTTCCACTGCTTCGCGTCCGCCGACATGTGGACCTCTGTGTCGAATCCGAGCAAGGGGCCGACGGTGCCGATGGACAGCGCCAAGTTGCCGGTCGAGGCGACGGAGAGCCTGTCGTGCCGCTGCTCCTCCGCGAGGCGGAAGACTTCGTGGACGCCGCCGCGGGCCTTGATGGAGCCGCTGATCGGCAGCGAGTCGTCGCGCTTGACCCAGAGCCGGCCAGGTAGATCGCGCTCCATGAGGCGCGACATGAAGTCCTGGGTCTCAGGAACAGGGGCGAGCTCCGACTCGATGGTGCCGTCGCCGGTCTCCGGGAAATGGTCAGCCACCCAGGGGGCGAAGCGGTCGAAGCGGGCGGATGCCTCGTGGACAGCCTCAACCACGTCCGGCGCGAGGGAAGACGAGTCGGGGGTGGGGGTCCAGGAGATCTCGTGCTGGGTGGACAAGCCGTCGATAAGCGAGAGCGGCGTACGCTTCGGCGGGGTGGGTTGAGCTGGGCGGTCCCAAGGCATGGTCATGGGGATCCATTGTACGAATAGCGAAGGTGTATAGTTACGTGGGTCACATTTCCATGCAGGAGGGAGACAGATGATGAACGCACAGAAGTCTCGACCGCAGCTGGTCTTCGCCAGTGTTGTGGCCTTTCTCATCACGGCGGGGTGGTCGGCGAACCACTTCGCCTCCGTCCTGGTGGTCCTACGAGAAAAACAGGACATGTCGACGCTGCTGGTCAACAGTGCCTATGGGATCTACGCCGTCGGACTCTTTCCGTGCCTGATCGCCGGCGGGCTGGTCGCGGACCGTTTCGGCTCGAGACCCGCGGTGATGGTCGGCGCGGTGGTAGCGGCGCTGGGAAATGTCGCGCTGATGTTCTGGCAGGAGGTTCCGGCTGTTCTGCTCGGCGCGAGGTTCGTCATCGGTCTCGGCGTCGGGCTCGTGGTCAGCGCGGGCACCGCGTGGGCGGGGCGTTTGCGGGGAGCGGCTGGCACGACGCTCGCAGGCATTTTTCTGACCTCCGGCTTCATGCTCGGGCCGATCGCGTCGGGCATTATTGCGCACCTCGTTAGCGCGCACAACGCGATCTACATCCCGTACATCGCGTCGATCCTGCTGTCGTTCGCGGCGGTGGCATTCTCCGCAGTGGTGGGAGACGCGCCGAACACCCGCGAAGTGGTGGTGGAGAAGAAGGAGGACGAACAGGGGGTTCGCGCACCCGCGCACGAGCGGTCGGCGAAGAAAGCGCTGGCCACAGCATTCCCGATGGGGCTGTGGGTGTTCGCGTCGATGACCAGCGCCATCGTTGTGCTGTCCGGGCGTGTGGGGCAGCACTTCGAATCCAGCGCATTCCTACCCGGTGTGGCGGCTGTGGTGGCGTTCGGATCGGGCTTTGCCATCCAGGCGCTCGGCCGGCGCTTCGCGTTCGGGCCGTCCTCCGGCGTTGTCGGGGCGGTGTGCTCTGCTGTCGGAATGTCGGTGGCGGCGGTCGGCGGGGCGGCTCCGTCGGTGGCGATGTTCGTGGTCGCGTCGATGTTCCTGGGGCTGGCCTACGGGCTGTGCCTGCGGGAGGGGCTGCTCGACGTGGAGACGTTCAGCCCGCCGGAAAAGCGCGGTGCCGTCATCGGCATCTACTACGTGGCCACCTACATCGGTTTCGGGTACCCGCCGCTGATCGAGTGGCTCGCTGGTTACGTCGGCCCCTCGTTGCCGTACTGGGTGCTGGCGGCGCTGGCCCTGTGCTCGGCGGTCATCCGCACCGTCCAGATCCGCTCGGGGTACCTGCGGCGCGGCTAAGGCTCGACGATGAAGGCTACGTTCGTCGTGGCCAGTTCGTGCTCCCCGGGGCCGGCGGGCAGGGCGCGCAGTTCGGCCTCGGAGTCCCGGGAAATCGGAATGAGCCAGCCCTGGTTCGGGTCGAGGGCGGGCGGGCCGGATGCGCCCGGCTGAAAAGTCACGGAGCGGGAGTCGGGGGAGGTCAGGCGCAAGGGGGCGTCGATATGTGTAATGCTCCTGAACGCGTCCGCGTCGACGGTGACGACCACCATGATGTCGTCCGAGTCCGGGCTGAGATTCGCGGTGTGGACCGACAGGGTGCGCGCGCGGACGACGGCGGTGCGGGTGCGCTTCTTCGCGAAGACGAGCGCCGCGACGATGAGCGGGACCGCGATCAGCATGAAAATGATCACGAGGATGAGGATCGGTTCCCAGATGCTCGTTTGAAAACCGAGCTCGTTATTTTGTGCCCATGACATGGCCCAACCCTACAACGGTGCGGCTCGGACTCCCGATAATGTGAGACGCATGAGCCAGAAAACTCCGGGTGAGGACACAGAAACCGTGGTGCACGCGGCGGAATTCGTGCAGCACTACGGTCTCGGGGAGATCGAGGTTCTCGGGCCCCGTCAGGCGCGGCCCGAACCGCTGCGCCGCGGCAACTGGCTGTCCTGGAAAGCGTGGAAACTCGTGCTCGCGCGCACCGTGTTCGACTTCGGCCCGCTGGCGATCACCGACCGTGGGGCGACGATGACGTATTTCAGCGTTACAGCTTTCGCGCCGATGCTCCTGGCGTTTTACTCCCTGGTGACCCTGCTGTTTCCCACCGACGAGGCGGCGCTGCACGAGATGCTCGGCGGACTTATCGACGAGGCCGTGCCTGAGACCCTCCGCCCCCAGGCCTTCGAGCTCGTGCTCACCGTGGTGGGCAGCCCCGCGCAGAGCACCGTCGCGCTGGTGCTGTCGATCGTGGTGTCCCTGCTGGCGGCGTCCGCGTATGTGCGGGCGTTTTCGCGCTCCACGAATGTCATTTACGGCCGGTCGGAAGGGCGCAACCTGGTGGTGACGTGGGTGACCATGTGGGCCATCACGCTGCTGCTCGTGCTCGGACTCATTGTCGTGGTGGCGGCGCTCGTGCTGCGCGAGTCTATCGTTGACGCGGTGTTCGGCCCCATTGCGGAACCCCTCGGGCTCACCGGTGCAGTGAATTACGTGAAGCACATTTTGTTGCCCGTGTGGGAATGGGCGCGGTATCCCGCTGTTGTCGTGGCGGCGGTCGTGCTCGTGTCGTGCCTGTTCTATTTCGCGCCGAATGTGCGGCCCGGGCGGTACCGGCCGCTCACTGTCGGGGCCATCTTCGCCATGCTTGTCATCGGTGCCGAGTGGAGTCTCTTCGGTTGGTACCTGTCCACCTTCGGGCTGCGCAGTGCATACGGTGCGTTCGGGACGGTGCTGGCCGTGCTCGTCGCGGTGTGGTGGATGAATATCCTGCTACTGCTCGGCGTGAAGATCGACGCGGAGATCCTCCGGGCGAAGGAACTGCAGGCAGGCTACGACTCCGAAGAGATGATCCAGGCGGCCCCGCGCGCCCAAGATGCGGTGCTGTGGCAGCGCAAGATCAGCCTGTGGCTCCGCCAATTAGCGGAAGAAGTCAAAGAAGATTCGCGGACAAAACACAAAATAGAGGGTGAAGTTCCTTAAACTTGTGAACCATGATTGACGCACGCGATACCGCTCTGGTGATTGAGGGCGGCGGAACACGCAATTCGTACACGGCGCCCGCGATCATAAAGCTGATCGAGGAAGAGGTGCAGTTCGGCTGGGTCGGCGGTGTCTCGGCCGGCGCGATCCACGCCATCAACCTTCTATCCGGGGACGCGCAGCGCACCGAGGAAGCATTCACGACGTTCATGGGCCACCCGAAGATCGGCGGTCTGCGTTCGCTCGCGCTCGGCCGTGGGCTGATGAATGCGGAATTCATGTTCCAGGATCGCGGCGGGGAACTGCCGTTCAACCTCGACGCGTTCGTGGCCAACGAGACCCCGATCCACATCGAGGCCGTCCGCGCCGACACCGGCGAATCCGTCGCGTGGAACAACGCCGACCTGCAGGACGAAGACACGATCAACCTGGTCATGCGCGCATCGTCCACCATGCCGATGCTCATGCCGATGGCGAAGATCGACGGCGTGCCGTACGTCGACGGCGCGCTCGGCGATGACGGCGGACTGCTGGTGGGCGCAGCTGAACGCGCAGGGTTTAGCAAACTACTCGTGCTGGCCACCAAGCCCCGCGACTATGTGCGCGAGCCGGTGAACCGCCCGGCCATGATGCGCCGCATGTTCCCGAAGTACCCCGAGGTCGCCCGCCGCACCATCGACCGCCCAGACGCGTACAACAAGGCCAAGGCGCGTATCGACGAGCTCGCCGCCGACGGACAGGCCTACGTCTTCTACCCGGAGCAGATGATGGTGGAAAACGCGGAGTTCAAGGTGCCGAAGCTGCAGAAGAATTTCGCGGCCGGCAAAGAGCAGTTCGACCGCGAATGGGGTGCGGTCAAGGAGTTCCTGGAGAACTAAACACCGGTTCGTCCTAGAATCGTCCGCATGATTGATGCCACCGACACAGCTCTCGTCGTTGAAGGTGGCGGCATGCGCAACTCCTACACCGCGCCGGCAATCGTCCGATTGATTCAGGAGGACGTGCGTTTCGGGTGGGTCGGGGGAGTCTCGGCGGGCGCGGCGCACGCCTTCAACTACGCGTCGCGCGATGCTCACCGTGCGCGGGAATCGTTCACGAATTTCGTCGCGCACGAGAAATTCGGCGGCTGGGTCTCGCTGGCGCGCGGCAACGGTTATTTCAACGCCGAGTTCATCTACGAAGGGTCGAACGACATCATGCCGTTCGATTGGGAGACTTTCACCGCTAACCACGAAACGGAGATTCACATTGAGGCCGTGCGCGCGGATACCGGCCACACGGTCACATGGAACCGCAAGGACCTCGTCTCGGCCGAGCTTGTCGGGCAAGTCACCCGCGCATCGTCCACACTGCCGAAAGTCATGCCCATGGGCACGATCGACGGCATCCCGTACGTCGACGGTGCGCTCGGGGTGTCGGGAGGATTGCTTATCGACGCCGCCCTCGCCGCCGGCTTCTCCAAATTCCTTGTCCTGGCCACGAAGGAACGGAGCTATGTCCGCCCCGACAACACCCGGCCGATCGCGACGCGCCGCCTGTTTCCGAAGCACCCGGCGGTCGCTGAAGCACTGATCGCCCGCCCGCCTCGCTACAACGCATCGAAGGACAAGATTCTCGAGTTGGAAAAGCAGGGCCGCGCCAAGGTGTTCTTCCCCGAATCCATGAGCGTGGATGCCTCGGAGCGCAACGTGGTCAAGCTCAGCGCCAATTACCTGATGGGCAAAGCCCAGGTAGAGCGCGAATGGGATGAGTGGGTCGACTTCCTGGCGTGACATGGCTGTGACGCGATGCTTATGGAATTTTGAAGAACAGGCTGTTGAGGCGGAAACCCCAGCGTGTGTCTTCAGGCAAAACACAAAGTCTGTTACCAGCGACGTTAAGGGGCTTGTGCTCGGAGTTGACGGGCGTAGCGTGAGTTCCACCGCGGTAATCCCGACCAAGAATTCACGAGAATCCAACGACAGTCGACAACGACAGAAAGCGTGTGGAAATCATGAAGACCCAGCGACGAGCAAACACGACCGCAAAGGCATTTGCAGGTGCCGCGCTAGTCGGCGCGGCGCTGTTGACCCCGGGTACCGCAATGGCGCAGGAAGCTCCCGCCGACCATTGCGCACCGAACCCGAGCGCTCCTGAAATTGCGGAGGCCAACAAGCAGCTCAACGAGGAACACCAGACCGAACGCGGCGGGTGGACCTACGCGGGCGGTTCCACCTTCAGCCCGTGCGCTGACCTGAGCTACGCCCTCACCAAGCAGGGCGGCCAGGGCAATGGCGCCGAGACCAATGTGCTGCTGCTGTTCCACAAGGGCCAGTACATCGGCATCGATTCTAACCACCCGCAGACCATCGAGCACATCACCCCGCACGAAGACGGCACGTTCACCGTCGTCTACCGCGACACCGAAGCCCAGATGGCTGCCGGCGCACCGAATGCGGACGCCGATAAGTTCACCACCGAGGTGACCTTCTTCTGGGACGGCGACAAGGTCGGCCACCACGGCAAGATCCCGAACGAGTCGATCCCGGCGTTCTAAAAACTCTCATACCGCGGGGCAAAACCGCCAGTGCATCGTTCACTGGCGGTTTTCGCGTGCGACTTTAGTCCGCGACGAGCGGCTCCATGGTCAGCTCCGGGTGCTCCTTCTCGATGAAGGCCAGCTTCCACTTGTCGCCGAACAGGGCGATGAGTTCGCCGTCGGTGCGGGTGAAGATTTCCACGCCGCGCTGGCGGCTCAACTCCGGTACTGACTCTTCGTCAGTACGGCGGGCAACGGAGTAGGGAATCGGCTCGGTGACGGTCTCGACGTTGTACTCGTTTTCCATGCGGGCCTGCATGACCTCGAACTGCATGGGGCCGACGGCGGCCATGACGGGGGCGGCGTCGCCGCGGGCGTCGTTACGCAGAATCTGTACGACGCCTTCCGCATCCAGCTGTTCAAGTGCCTTGCGGAATTGCTTGTATTTGCCCAAAGACTTCGCGCGCAGCGTGCGGAAGTGCTCGGGCGCGAACTGCGGCATCGGCGGGAACTGGACCTTCTTGCCGGCGTAGATCGTGTCACCTGGGGCGAGTGCGCCGGCGTTGACCAGGCCGATGATATCGCCAGGGAACGCTGTTTCGACCGTGTCGCGGTTGCGGCCGAAGACGGTGAGGGCGTATTTCGTCGAGAAGCTGCGGCCTGACTGGGCGTGGGTGACCTGCATACCGCGGTCGAATTCGCCGGAGACCACGCGCATGAATGCGAGGGTGTCGCGGTGGTTTTTGTCCATGCCCGCCTGGACCTTGAACACCACGCCCGAGAATTCGTCGCCGACTTCGCGCTCGGGGGCGACGGCCTGGCCGCCGCCGGTTTCGGCCTGAGCGATCGCCTTCGGGTCGGATGCTCGGCCTTCCGGTGCAGGGGCGATGGCGCACAGCGTGTCCAGGATCTGGTGCACGCCGAAGTTCAGCATCGCGGAGGCGAAGATGAGCGGGGACGTCACGCACTGCTCGAAGAGCTCCTGGTTGTGCACAGCGCCGTCGGCGGCGAGCAGTTCAGCTTCCTCGACGGCGGTCTCCCACGCATCTTCCTCGCGCTCAAGTGCCTGGTCCGGGGAGTATTCCTCCTCCGGGGCGATGGTGGAGCCGCCGGCGGTGCGGATGAAGTGGATGTACTTATCGGCCTCGCCGTCAGCGTTGACGTGCGCGAGACCGCGGAAGTCGCCCGCTTCGCCCACCGGCCAGTAGAGGGGAGTGGGCTGGAGATCGATCTCGGTGACGATCTCGTCGACAAGCTCGAGCGGCTCGCGTCCCACGCGGTCCCACTTGTTGATCACGGTGACGATCGGCAGCCCGCGCGCCTTGCACACTCGGAAGAGCTTGAGGGTCTGCGGCTCGAGGCCTTTCGCGGCGTCGATGAGCATGACCGCCGCGTCGACGGCTGAGAGCACGCGGTAGGTGTCCTCGGAGAAA
Organism: Corynebacterium sp. p3-SID1194; assembly: GCF_025144155.1. Lineage (NCBI taxonomy): Bacteria > Bacillati > Actinomycetota > Actinomycetes > Mycobacteriales > Corynebacteriaceae > Corynebacterium > Corynebacterium sp. p3-SID1194. The sequence goes on along the minus strand of NZ_JALXWY010000006.1, from coordinate 11,468 downwards.
TCCGCGTGGCCCGGGGTGTCCACGAGGTTGATCACGTACGGCTCGCCGTCCTGGCCCTCCGGCAAATACTCGAACTGGAGAGCCGACGACGCAATCGAGATGCCGCGGTCCTTCTCCATCTCCATCCAGTCCGACACCGTGGACTTGCGGTTGCCCTTGCCGTGCACCGCGCCCGCCTCCGAAATGATGTGCGCGTGAAGCGCCAGTGCCTCCGTCAACGTCGACTTACCGGCGTCCGGGTGGGCGATGACGGCGAATGTGCGGCGGCGTGCGGCCTCGGAAACGGTGCTCATGACCTGTAGAGGGTAGTCGCTAGGGCAAGGTCAGGGCTAACCAGCGCTTCATGGCTCTTTCAAGGCAGCTGTTCGGCGAATAGAGTCTGGTCGATCGCGATTCCGACGGCCGCCCCTGCACCTGCCGCCTGCGAAACTTGGTCGGGAGAGCTGACCACATTGCCTGCTGCCCATAACCCCGGCTGCGATGTCCGGCCGCGTTCTGTGCGGACCCATCCGTCGACGACATCGCATCCAGCTTCGCGGAGCAGCTCGTCGTTCGGCTCGAAGCGTGGGCCGGTGAAACACGATTCGAACACGAATTGGTGGTTCGTCGTGCGAATCACGACTTGGTCACCCTCCGCCGGACCGACTTCCAAGACGGGTTCGTCGACGATTTCGATGTTCAGCAAGGAGAAGAGGGCGCGCTCCTCGGCGGGAAGTTCGAGGCTGTTGGGGAAGAACGTCACCGCATCAGCCCACTTGGTGAGGAGCTTAGTGATGTTGAAGGTGAAGCCTGGGTTCTCTCCTCCGATCACGGCGAGGTCAGTTCCGTTCACTTCGTACCCGTGGCAGTAGGGGCAGTGGAAGACCCGCGTTCCCCACAGCGCGGGCAAGCCGTACACGTCGGGCAATACGTCGGTGATTCCTGTGGCGACGAGGACGTGCGGGGATTCGATGGTGTTGCCGCTGCCGAGAGTCACGGACCACTCGTCGTTCAGTCGTGTCAGATTCTCTGCGCGGTCTCGTACGATCGTGCCGCCGAACGACTCGAATTCAGCGTGGCCCTTTTCGAGTAGCTCCGCCGGCTTGACCCCGTCCATTCCCAAGATGCCGTGGGCGTGTTCGCTGAAGCGGTTGCGAGGCTGCCCTTCGTCGACCAGGCAGACTGACCTGTTAGCCCTCGCCAAGTTGATTGCCGCCGCCGTTCCGGCGAAACCTCCGCCGATGATTGTGACGTCCATAATCCCACTCCCTGGAATTCTTTCGACAGTTCTTCGCGTTGAAGACATTAGTTGCTCGCGGAGAGCTTGATGGCCCTCATTAAGGTGGGGCCGAGATTGGGTGACTTGTACACAACCGAGAGGAGACGCAATGAAGATCGGCGTGATCGTCGGATCCATCCGTAAAAGCCGCACCGCAGAGAAAGTGGCCGGCTGGATGAAAGAGAATATCGGCGAGCGGGAGGGCGCCGAGTACGAGTTCATCGACCTCGCGGATTACGATCTTCCGCTTTACGACGGCGCTGGGATGCCCATGCTCATGAATAAGCAGTACGACAACGATGAAGTGACCCGCTGGTCGCAGGCGATCGATGCCTGTGACGCGTTCATCTTCATCACGCCCGAGTACAACCACTCTGTCCCAGCCGCGCTGAAGAACGCGGTGGACACCCTCGGCCCGGAGTGGGTGGGCAAGCCCATCGCCTTCGTCGGCTACGGAGGTGTTGGCGCGATCCGCGCGATCGAGCACTGGCGCCAGATCGCCGCGAATTTCCACATGCACGACATCCGCGAGCAGCTCGGCTTCATTCAGGCGATGGAGATGCGCGACGGCTTCAACCCGATGCCGAACCGCGCCAAGGAGCTCGCCGCCATGTGCGACCGGTTGGAAGAGCTGACCGGCAAGCTGCGCGGTTAAGAACTACGGATGATCTTGCCGACGGCTTTGCCGCGTGCCAGCTCGTCGACGATCTTGTCCATCATGCGGATCTTTTTCATGAGCGGGTCCTCGACTTCTTCGACCCGCACCCCGCACACACTGCCCGTAATGAGTTCCGCGCCGGGGTCGAGCGTGAGGTGCTCGAAGAAATCGCGCAGCGTGACATTTGATTCAGCCTGCGCATGGAGTTCATCGGCGGTGAGCCCTGCAAACCAGGTGAGGACCTCGTCGAGCTCGGCCACGGTCCGGTCCTTGCGCTCGACCTTGGCCACGTAGTTGCTGTAAATATCGCCGAACGGGTAGTTGAACACCCGCTCGAGCTTTGCCTGTTCGTCCATGGCTACAGGCTAACGGGAAATCGTGCTGGAAAACTCAACCTGGCCGTTGCTGTTGACCGCGACGAAATCACCCGGGGCAATGCGTGGGGGCGAGGGGAGCCTGACAGCGGAGAAGCGTGGCGCGTCTTTCGGCGACGGCACCGGCTGCAGCCGAAGCATCCACGGGCCGTAGCCCTGGATGGCCAGGACCTGATGCATGCCTTGCCTGTCGCCCGAACGAAGCCGGGCCACCTGGCGGATGAACGGGTACAGTCCGGGTCGCTTATATAGGGGCATCAAGAGCAGATAGGCGACGGCCACCATCACGACGAGGGTTGCGGTAAGGATCAATCCCCACATGAGAGAGCCTGTGCTGAACCACGCGAGGGGAGCAGTCGCAGCGATAACGGCGGTATTGACAAGCCAGGGTCTCGGCCAGCCCCGGTTGAAGGCGAAGTAGATGAGCATCACCAGAAACGGCTGTACGAACCACGCTATTGAGCGTGCGAGGAGGACGGGGTCGCCTTTGACGGAGAATCCTCTGGTGTGAAGCTCAACGCCACTGAGCAGGAGGAACGACAAACAGGACATTGCGTACCACGGCAGGAAGGACCATTCCAGAAAAGTCGCCGCTGTCTTGTAGCGCTTCCAGCCTTTGCCGACATCGGTGATGAGTTCGTGGTCGGGCAACATGTGGTCTCCTCCCCAGCATGCGGGCGATGGAAAACAGTTTAGGGTGGGAAGGGATTGTCCACCGGCTGAATGGAGCGCACGAGAATGGACGTGCAGGTATTGGCGCAGTCGGACACCGACATGCCGTTGAGTACAGTGCTTGTCCTGTTCGCCTTCTCAGTCCTGGTGCTTGTGCTGTTCATCGGCGTGATGCTTTTCCGGGAAAGCCACAAAAAGAAGAAGGCTGGCAGGGCTTTCGCGGACACGCACGGGCAGCGCGCGGGGGCACTGGTCGGAGAGATCGACAGGCTGATCCGCGGGATCCGCTCGCCGCTCATGCCGCCGACTGCGCAGGCGGAGTGGGAATTAGCGAAGCAGGAATTCGCGCGTGATCCGCAGTCGGCTACGGTGATCGAGAAGATCTACGCCACCTACGAGAATGCCCGCTACGTGGCGGGGATCGAGGGAGGGGATGTCAGGTGCCGTCGTCAAGCGGTCAACGAGCTGATGACTGAGGCCCGCACGGTCAACGCCCACCCTGTGTTCCGTGACATAGCGGCATTGCGCGGGCGGGAGGCTGAGTCCACCTTCATCGAAGAATTTGTCCGCGTGGTGCATTCCGTCGGACAGTTTTCGAAACGGTGCTTCGGCGACGTGCCGGTGACGGTCACGAGCCGGGAATTCCGCCCCGCCGCCGGCATGGGCGGGTACGTGCCGGCCGGTGCTGTGTGGAATCGAACCGCGAAATACGAGGCCAAGAGGTTGGCCGACCCAGACGATCTGCTCAGGCCGTGCACGGAAGCGCAGATCTACCGTCGGTGGCGTGAGGGAGTGGCGCGATGATCGAAGCGATTTCAGAATGGGCTCCTGTCGTCGCTATCGGCGTGCTGATCATCGCCGGCATTATCGCGTTGATCCGGTACCTGAACCCGAATATCAGCCAGACCGCGCGCGGGGGCATGGAGGTGTACGTAGAACCCATCATTCCGCGCGACGACGCCTTGTACCGCCGCGCCGTCGAGTCCATTCCCGCGACCGACCGGCTGATCCACCACCTGCGCTCGCCGCTGGCGGCAGGCATGGTTGAGCAATGGAATCAGGCGAAGCAGGCGCTCGCGCCGTTGCCGGAAGGAAACAGCAGCGCCAAAGCGACTGGCCCGATGCGGGCGGCGCGGCGGATCGACGGAATGTCGCGGCGCGTCGCGGTGCTCGCCGCGGCGGAAAACGGCGACGAGGACGCGCGCTTGACCATCGTCGACGATCTGCTGGAGGATCTTGCCTTCGCGTACGATTCCTGCTCACTCGACGACGAGAAACGGGTCCCGGTACGCGACGGCATCGCCGCGGTGACGCGCCGGGCGCGGGGGCTGAAAGGCGATCTCGTGTCGCCCCAGTTCTTCCAGGTTTTCCTGGGGATCTGCGCCGAATACGCGGCGGTCATGCGGGATGCGCGCCCGGTATTCAAATACATCAAGAAGGACGTCGACTACTCGCCGCCGGATTTCGGCAGCGAGCTGTGGGTCTTCGGCGCAGGCATCGACGGCCTCGTGCCGTGGCTGCACGCCCACGCGGTCAACGACCACATTGAGTTCCGCAATCGCAGCAGTAGCAGCTAGCGCGCGTGGATCTGGTTCTGCGCGCGCTGCAGACCTTCCGCCACGACAAGGCGCGCGGCCTCCGCGGCGGTGGCGATCTGCTCGTCTAGCCCTTCGCCGTCGACGGGACTGAGCACCCATTCGGGGACCGGCATGCCCTTCGGAGGACGGCCGATGCCGATGCGCACGCGGATATAGTCGCGGGTGCCCAGCTGCTCAGTAAGGGACTTCAGGCCGTTGTGGCCGTTCTCGTTCCCGCCCTGCTTGATGCGGACTTTCCCAGCGGGCAAGTCGAGCTCGTCGTGGAGGACGATGATGCGCTCAGACGGAATCCCGAGCTTCGCCGCCACCGGGGCAACACCTTCGCCACTGAGGTTCATGTAGGTGGTCGACCGCAGCGCGAGGGCAGTCGTATCCGGCACCATCACTCCCTGGGCTTTGAAGGAGGGGAGGTGGCGCAGGGCCTGAGCGTCGATAAGCATGTCCTGCGCCATGTAGCCCACGTTGTGGCGGGTGGCGGCGTATTTCGCGCCGGGGTTGCCCAAGCCGACGATGAGCCACTCTGCAGCGAGCGAGTCGAGGTCGAATGCATTCTGGCGGGGTGCGAAAAGAGCGCGGATTTTGTCGAACACGCAGCCCAGTCTAAGTCAGCACTTCGCTAGAGTGGCCATCATGTCACCAGAACTTCCCGCCCGTCTGCCCCGCGTCGTCGCCGCCCCCATGGCGGGAGGCCCGAGCACTCCCGCGCTCATGAATGCCGTCGGTTTCGGCTTCCTCGCCTGGGGGACGTGCAGCCTCGAGCACGCGCGCGAAGAGCTTTCGCTTATCGACGAACCCTTCGGCATCAACCTCTTCTACCCCCAACGGGACACCCCGCGCCGGGAGGACCTGGAGGCGATCGCGTCTGAGCTCGGCGCGGAGATTCCCGAGCCGGATTACACCTTCGGCTTCCACGAGAAGCTCGACCTCGCGCTTGCCGACGGGCGCGCGACGATCATTTCCTGCACCTTCGGTTGCTTCACTCCGGAAGAATTCAAGCGCATCCACGATGCGGGCATCCAGGCGTGGGTGACCGTGACGAACGAGGTCGACGCGATCAAGGCCGCCGAACTCGGCGCTGACGGCGTCATCGTGCAGGGCCCGAAGGCGGGCGGACACCGCTCCACGTGGACGATCACCGAAGAGCCCGACGAGCGCGACCTGGAGCAACTGCTCAGCGGCATTTTCCGCCACGTCAACATTCCGATCATCGCCGCCGGCGGCGCACGCACCGCTGAAGACGTCGAGCGCCTCATCGAGTGGGGCGCGAATTCCGTCGCCTGCGGCAGCGCGTTCCTGCTTGCCGACGAAGCCGGCACCAGCGAGGTGAACCGCGCTACCTTGCACGCTGGCGGGACGTCTGTATCTACCCGCGCGTTCTCCGGCCGCTACGCCCGCGGTGTGGAGACGAGGTTTACCCGCGAGCACCCCGATCTTCCCCCGCTGTACCCGCAGCTGAATGCCATGCAGAAACCCCTGCGCAAGGATCCCGACCACGGCTACTGCCTCGTCGGCGAGGACTTCGCGGGGAAGTTGGAGGAAGGGCCAGCCGCGGAGATCGAGGCGAAACTGCTGGGGCGCTAGTCCAGGAATTGTGGCGGGTGCTGCGAACCGCGGACGACGATGGCCGTGGGCGGGGTGGCGATATCCGACCCGTAGTACATCTGGTTCAGATCGCCGATGACGCGCACCTTCCTGCCGACGTCGACCATCCACTCGAATTGTGAGCCGATGGTCTCGCCGGGGGAGAGCATTGCCAGCTGGGCGTATTTCGGTGTCTTAGTGATCGGAGCGCCACCCATCGGAGCCTCGATCGGCTTCGGATTGTCGAGCTCGATCACGTAGTAGTCGTAGTCGAACTGATCGGCGTAATGCTGGATACTGTCGCGGGCCTCCGGCGGAACCATGTCCGTGAGCTTGAGCTTCTTGATTGTTCCTTCTAAGGCCACTTCGTTGGGGCCGACTTCCGGCGCCGGAGGATCTTCGGGCGATTCCTCCGGTGTCGCGGGCGCGGAGCTTGTGGGGCTTTGGGATTCTTCCGACGGTTCTGGCTGCTCCGACGGTTCTGATTGTTCTGGCTTTTCGGTCTGTTCCGGCTTCTCCGACTGTTCAGTTTCGCTCGATGGGGCCGGGCTTTGAGCGGCCAGTTCCGGCTCGGCAAGAGGGGCCTGGCTCGAGCATCCAGTAAGACTCATGAGTGCAAGAGCAGCGGCTGTCGCGGTGGCGGTGATTCGGTGTCGCATCGGTCTTCCTATGTGAGGGCGGTGATGAGCTCGTCGGCGGCGTCGGCAAGCGTGATGGGTAGCTCTGCTTGCTCTTGTTTTCCGAATGGCTTGAGCACGTAATCGGCCGGTGCCTGGCGGCCCGGCGGGCGACCGATGCCGACGGCGAGACGGTTGTAATTCGGGGTGCCCAACGACTTTGTCACGGACTTCAGGCCGTTGTGGCCGTGGTCCCCGCCGCCGAGGCGGAGCTTGACCGTGCCGAAGTCGAGGTCGAGCTCGTCGTAAATGACGTAAATGTGCTCTGGCTTGATCCCGTAATAACTGGCGAGCGCCTTGACCGGGCCGCCGGAGACATTCATGAAGCTGCGGGTGCGGGCCAGAATCGTACGGCTGCCGGCGAGGCGGCCTGCGGTGAGCTCGGCGACCTCCGTGTTCGTCTTCTTGTGCACGCTCAGTTGCGCCGGCATGGGAGTGGCACGGTCGAGCAGCTCGTCGATGACCATCACGCCAGCATTGTGGCGGGTCTGGGCATAGATCGTGCCGGGATTTCCCAAGCCGACGATGAGAACCGGTGAAGAATCAGAAGTCACAAGGCTTAGTCTACTTTCGGATCTGAACCATGTTTCGCCCTAAGTTGCGCGGGCGCGCAATCCGTCGAGGAAAATATCGATGAGTTCCTGCTGAACCTGGGACGCTTTGGCGTGGATGATCTTCGAATTCGGCAGCGGGCGGGAAGCGATGACGAGCGCGATGTGAAATTCGAGCGGCTCGAGATCAGCCGGATACAGGCCCGCTTCCTTCGCGCGGGTGATCAGGGGGTCGTAGGCGGTGCGGATTTTTTCTGCGCGATTTTCAACGATGTGTTGGATGCCTGAAATCTGCTCGAATTCTGAAAACAGCGTTTGCCCCAGCAGTGCCAGTTTCAACTCGGCAATGGCGTGAATCGCGCCACTCCACGCTTCCTCCGGCGTTTGATCGAAAAGGGGGAGGTGTTTGCTGACAACCATCTCGATGTCGTGAACGGCGTCGGCGCCGATGGCGTCGAGAAGTGTCAGGCGATCGGGGAAGTGCCTGCTCACTGTCGCGATTCCTACCCCGGCCTCTTTAGCGATCGCGCGCATTGAGACGTTCCCGCCTTGTTCGACAAACAGGGCTCGGGCGGCGGTGACGATCGCTTCACGGTTATCGGCAGCATCCTGTCTCATGCTTGCACCATACCAAACGGAACACTATGCTCCGTTTTGTAAGTGGAACATGGTGTTCCGATTTTCTCGGAGAGGAGTCTGACAATGACCACAGCAGTGAAAGATGAGAAAGAGCGCTCGCTCGCGGCTAAGGCAACGGGGGTGATTCTTGGCATCCCCGTCATCATCGGGTTGATGCTGTTCGCGTTCCTCGCGCCCACGTTCGCATCCGGTCCCGCAGGTGTGCCGGTAGCAGTGAGTGCGCCAGAACCGATGGTGCAGCAGCTGACGCAGGGAATCGAGCAAAACGCAGGTGACGAAGCGCCCGAGATCACCGTGATGGACAGCCCAGACGACGTGCGCAACGCAGTGCTCGAGCGCGAGGCTGTCGGCGGTCTCGCGATCACTCCGGACGGCGCCACAGCATTCACGGCTTCAGGTAACGGCGCGCCGTACGTGCAGCTTATCGACGGCATCGCCGGCTCCCTCGAAGCCCAAGGCATGAATGTCGAGCGCGCCGACCTGGCGCCGACGTCCCCGGACGATCCGCAGGCTACGGGTCTTGCCCTGCTGGGGCTTCCGCTCGCAGTCGGCGGCATCATCTCCGCGGTCGTGGCCACGTTCCTCTTCCGCGGCACCCGGTGGACGAAGATCGGAGTCCTTACCGGAATCGCGGTGCTGGGTGGTCTCGTTGCCACCTGGATGCTGCACTCGGCCTACGGAACCTTGACCGGCAGCTTCGGTATGGAGTGGCTCGCCATCTCCGCAGGCATTCTGGCTACCTCGATGCTCACAGCAGGTCTCGGGGCGCTCATTGGGACTCCCGGTGTGGGGATCGGCGCTGTCTTGACGATCTTCCTGGCGAACCCGCTGTCCGGCTTGTCCACCGGACCGTGGTTGCTTCCCGCGGGGTGGTCCACCCTGGGTCAATGGATGCCGATCGGTGCGACCGGCCACCTCGTGCGCTCCCTGTCGTTCTTCGACGGTAATGGCGCGGGCTCAACGTGGTGGGTTCTGGCGCTGTGGATCGTCACGGGACTGGTGCTGCTTTTCCTGGCCCGTCCAGAGCGGCAACGCTAAAGGTATGAAAAGAGAAACGGCCGGCAACCCCGTGGTGGGGTCGCCGGCCGTTAGGCGTTGGCGTCGATGAGCGCTTTACTCCTCGGACTCGTCCTCAGCCGGAGCCTCGTCCTCGGACTCGGCGCCAGCCTCAGCGCCGCCCTCCTCGGCCTCCTCAGCAGCAGCCTCGACCTCTTCGTCAACCTGCTGGAAGGTGACGTTGATGGCCAGGTACTCCGGATCGGTGACGAGCTCGGCACCCTCCGGCAGCGGCAGGTCGCCGGCGAAGATCTGGTCGCCGATCTCCTTGCCCTCGATGGACACGGTGATCTCGTCCGGAATGTTCAGAGCGTCGACCTCGATCTCGACAACGTCGATCTCCTGCAGGACCACAGCGTCCGGGGCAGCCTCGCCCTCGTAGACAACCGGGACCTCGACGGTGACCTTCTCGCCGCGCTTGACGCCGAAGAGGTCGATGTGGTCGATGTTCAGGGTCAGGACGTTCTGGTCGACGTGCTTGACCATCGCGAGGTTCTTGTCGCCGTCAACCTCGAGCTCGAGAATGGCGTTGGTGCCGTCGTTGCGCACGAGAGCGGTGATCTCCAGGATGTCCACGTGGAAGTGGATGTTGTCCTCGCCGTTGCTGTACAGCACGCCCGGGACGCGGCCAGCGGCACGCAGACGACGAGCGGAGCCCTTGCCGAACTCGTCGCGCTTCTCAGCCTGGATAGTCGGGAACTTATTCGCCATGATGCTTTCTCCTTCTAGTGGTGCTTAGGTTCGATGAGCCACAGAAAAAGCCTGCGGCCACGTGTGCTCGTCGAGTGACCGCAGGCTTTTTGGAGAAAAGTCTGTGATGATTCATCGCGTCGATAACGGCCCTGCTTGCGCGAATCCGTGCAAGTGGGGTCCCTCGCCGAGACAGGTCACGAGATTAGCAGACCGGGCGGGGCCGGACCAAACCTACCGTTGCCAAATGAAATGGCCGGTGCGCTGCACGTGTTCGTTGCCCGGGTCGAGCGGAATGTCCGCGCGCTCCCGGATACTGAGAGAGACGGCAAGGCCGATGATGCTCGCGCCGACCAGGTAGGCGGTGATGCCCCACGACGATCCGGTGGCCTCGTAGATCCAGGATGCGAGGAACGGGGCGAAAGCGCCGCCGAGAATCGCGCCGATGGCGTAGGTGATCGACGTGCCCGATGCGCGGACCGAGGCGGGGAAGAGCTCCGCGTACAGCGCGGCGATCTGCCCGTAGGTGAAGCCGAGCGCGAGGGCGAGGAAGATCAAGGCAGCATAGATTTTGCCCATGTCAGCCGAATTCACCAGCGGGAAGAGGACGGAGGCGGCGACGATCTGGATGACAAAGCCGCCGACGAGGGTGGTCTTGCGGCCGAGTTGGTCGGAAAGCCAGCCGGTGAAAAACGTGGAGACCATCCACACCGCACCGGCGACGGTGACGGCGAAAAGTATCGGGCCACGCTCAAGGGCCATTCCGTCCGGGTCAGTGGTGTAGTTCTGGATGTACCCGCCGGTGGTCATATATCCCAGAACGCTATTCGCGGCGAAGAGTAGAGCGCCAGCGATGACAACGGGGGTGTAGTTCCGGAACAGGGTTCCGATTGGATTGGATGTCTGGCTGGAGGAGATCTCCGCCATTTCCTCGTACACTGGGGATTCGTCCACGCCCTTGCGCACCCACCAGCCGAGCAGCACCAGCAGGGCTGAGAAAAGGAACGGCACGCGCCAACCCCATTCGAGGAAGGCATCGCCGGGAGCGATCTGGTTCATCATGTACAGCGCGCCGGAGGAGAGCAAAAGACCAGCCGGGGCGCCGATCTGCGGGCCTGCGCCGAAGAGTCCGCGCTTGCCCTCCGGCGCGTGCTCGACTGCCAGCAGCACCGCCGAGCCCCACTCGCCGCCGGCGGAGATGCCCTGCACCAAGCGGAGTAGGACGAGCAGGATAGGGGAGAGCACGCCGATTGCTTCGTAGGTGGGAAGCAGGCCGATCAAGGTGGTGGCCCCACCCATCGCAAGCAGTGTCACCATGAGCACTGCGCGGCGGCCGAGCTTGTCGGCGAAATGCCCCGCTAAGAATGCCCCTAGTGGCCGGAAGAGGAAAGACAGGCCGACCGTGAGGAAAGCGACCAAAGTGCCGCCGGCCGGACCCAGCGGGGCGAACATCGCATGCTTGAACACCAAGCCGGCGGTGGCGGCGTAGAGGAAGAAGTCGTACCACTCGATGGCAGTGCCCACCGTCGTGGCCGCCACCACGCGGCGGCGCTCGGAGGTGAGGGAGGGGTCGTCGATAAGCGGTGCGGTGTCAACTTTCGGCGGTGAAACCATGCTTGCGAAGTTTATGCGAAGGGGAACGTAGGCCGCGCGAAAATGACAAATACCTATTCCAGGATGCCTATTCACAAGGTCGCCCGAAATGGGCGCCGTG
>NZ_JALXWY010000059.1:0-247 GCF_025144155.1 Corynebacterium sp. p3-SID1194 | reverse complement strand
AGGGCCTTTCCGTTCGACTTGCATGTGTTAAGCACGCCGCCAGCGTTCATCCTGAGCCAGGATCAAACTCTCCACAAAAAATCAGTAAAAGAACTGAGCCGTGAAAAGCCCAAAACCCAACCAAAACAAACCACACCACACACAAAAACCATGCATGCGGCCTGGCAATCCAAAAATTACAAAAACAAACCCAACAAAGGGTCCATCAAACATTGCTGCCCCTCCGACGAGGAGAAAAGACAACAAC
>NZ_JALXWY010000058.1:0-285 GCF_025144155.1 Corynebacterium sp. p3-SID1194 | reverse complement strand
TGGTTATGAGGATGGTTCTGGTAAGCCGGGCGAGGATGTGACGGTTGACGCTCCGAAGTTCAAGGACAAGGACGGCAACGACACCAAGGCTCCTGAGGGCACGACGTTCACCCCGGGTGAGAATGCTCCGGAGGGTGTGAAGGTTGATGAGAAGACCGGTGAGATCACTGTTCCGGTTCCGGAGGGTGCGAAGCCGGGTGACAAGATCACTGTTCCGGTTGATGTGACCTACCCGGATGGTTCTAAGGACACCGTCGATGTGACCGTGACCGTCGAGAAGCCGGA
>NZ_JALXWY010000057.1:0-286 GCF_025144155.1 Corynebacterium sp. p3-SID1194 | reverse complement strand
TGTCTGAAGTCATGACATAGTTGACACGGCGTGCCTGGGGGAGCGTCCCTGATGATTGACAGGTCAGTCGCGACATGGTTGACACTTAGGGGACGGAAACATTTCGGGGTGATGGTTGACACCTCAGTCGCGACATCGTTGACACCTTCTGCTACCCCCGCGCGTCTGGTGCCGATGCGGGGATCAGTCGGGACATCGTTGACAAATGAACAGCCCGAACCGCAACCTCGCCATCGTCAAAGCCGTCCGCGATCAAGGTGAACCAGTCATCAAAGTCGCCAAACGA
>NZ_JALXWY010000056.1:0-292 GCF_025144155.1 Corynebacterium sp. p3-SID1194 | reverse complement strand
ACAACAGGACCCAAGGCCGAACCCAACCACACCCCCGAAGAAGAATGGCGCGTCCGCAACGACGTCGTCGCCCCCAGCGGCAAAGTCACCATCCGCTACGCCGGCAGGCTCTACAGCCTAGGAATCGGACGCGCCTACAGCGGTGAAGAAGTCCTGATGATCATCACCGACAACCACATCACAACATCACTAAAAGAAACCGGCGAACCCATCGCCGAGCACTACATCGACACATCCCGCAATTACCAAAAAGCCTACTGGCGAAAAGGCCAACCCCCACTGACCTAAAAAC
>NZ_JALXWY010000055.1:0-312 GCF_025144155.1 Corynebacterium sp. p3-SID1194 | reverse complement strand
GTCGTCGAAGAGATGGAGTACGACACGGACGGCGACGGCATCGGCGACCTGATCGTCCTGGACACCGACGGCGACGGCCGCGCAGACGAGGAGCACCTCGACAGCGACGGTGACGGCGTGACGGACTCCGCGATCATCGACACCGACGGCGACGGCATCGGCGACATCCACGCCTCCGACACCGACGGCGACGGCTACTACGACGCAGAGGAGGAGATCACCACCGGTAACAGCGCGATGGACATGCCGACCACGGACGAGCTCGGCTACACCGAAGACGCTTACCAGGAGAGCTACGAGGACAGCGGCGAC
>NZ_JALXWY010000054.1:0-333 GCF_025144155.1 Corynebacterium sp. p3-SID1194 | reverse complement strand
GAGGATATCGGGGTGTCGTTTACCACCGTCTACGACTGGATGAACAAAGCCGGGGTCGTAGGCCCGCACGGGACGAAGAAACAGTGGCAACGTCTCCGCGAAGCCGCCGAGAAGATGTTCGCTGACGGTGTGCCGGCCGCTTCGATTGCCGACACGCTGGGGTTGAACCAGGCCACGGTGTACCAGTGGCGCAAAGATTGGGCCATGCCAGCACCTTTATCTACTGCTGCCGTGTCCACGGCGGCATCACCTGCCCACTTCGACGGTATGCGTGTGGGGGTGGGGAAACGATTGACAGCCTCTGACCGCGCCCAGATCCACGCAGGGTGCGCC
>NZ_JALXWY010000053.1:0-407 GCF_025144155.1 Corynebacterium sp. p3-SID1194 | reverse complement strand
GAGTTCGCCCGCTGTTCACTCTCGCGGCGGTGCTGCCCGCAAAGCCCGGGTGTAATCTGACCGTGACGGAAATTGCAGGTATCGCCCGGTTCGGGCATGTGATCCCGGCAGGCATGTACCGCTCCCCTCGTTCGAAAGGTTCGACCATGGCCAAGAGCCCCTACTCCACGAAGAACGCAGCATGGATCGTCGTTCTCATCGTCATCGGCATCGCCGTCGTCAGCATGTTCTTCGGCATCGCCGGTGAAGAGCTTTGGCGGCAGCTCCTCGGTGCCGGCATCCTCATCATCGTCGCACTCGTCGTCATCTACTTCTGGCGCCGCGACACCGGAAAGCGCTCGCGCACCGACGACACCACCGTGTGAGTTCCATCCTGCTCTGTCAGGTGCTGCGGAGGCTCGGGGGTC
>NZ_JALXWY010000052.1:0-415 GCF_025144155.1 Corynebacterium sp. p3-SID1194 | reverse complement strand
CGCAACTTCAGATACTCCACCCTGCGCGTTGTCGCCACCGCCCGCCGATTGCCACTTGGCTTACGCCACGCACCAACAGCCACGCCCACTCGGTACACCGCAGACGGATCAAGCCCAACAGCACGAGCAATGTCCATCGGCATTAACCCTTGAGCAAACAAACCGGCAATGACATCCCTGTCAGCCTGAGTCAGCGGAGAACGCGCCCGAAGCGGCAAACTGTCACGATGCGCTATCCGATACGCCGTCGATAACGACCACCCAAGCCGCAGCCCAGCAGCACGAACCGACAGCCCCTCAACAACGACCAACCGGTGAAACCGAACAACCTCATCACCACTCGGATCCCAACGCGAACCAGACACAACCAACACCAACTTTCCAATCAGTGTTGCAACGATCCCTAGAACTTAGG
>NZ_JALXWY010000051.1:0-427 GCF_025144155.1 Corynebacterium sp. p3-SID1194 | reverse complement strand
CGCCGTCGGCTATCGCTCCGACGCCGTCAACGGCGTGCCTTTCGACGACCACCGCGCCGTCATCCCCAACGACGAAGGCCACGTGCTCACCGAGTTCGGCGGAGACATCGTTCCCGGCCTGTACACCACCGGCTGGATCAAGCGCGGCCCCGTCGGCCTGATCGGCAACACCAAGTCCGACGCCAAGGACACCACCACCATGCTTCTCGACGACTACCGCAACGGCACCCTCACCCCCACCGAACACCGCGACGACCAGACCATCCTCGACCACCTCAAGGACAAGGGCATCAAGGTCACCACCTGGGAAGGCTGGCACAACCTCGACGCCGCCGAACGCGCCCTCGGCGAGGCCGAAGGCCGCGAGCGCAAGAAGATCGTCGAGTGGGACGACATGGTCAACGCCTCCCACCCCGAGTACTCGATC
>NZ_JALXWY010000050.1:0-493 GCF_025144155.1 Corynebacterium sp. p3-SID1194 | reverse complement strand
GGCGGGATCATGCGGTGATTGCGCCACCGTTGAATAGTTCTTCTAGTTTTTCACGGGGTGTGGCTCCGTCAAATTTGACGATGGGGGTGTCGTTGAGTTCGTTTTGGACCCATGCGACTTCCTCGGCGCTCACGAGGGCGAAGTCGGTGCCTTTCGGGAAGAATCGGCGCCGGATTTCGCCGTTGGTGTTTTCGTTCGTCGGCCGCTGCCACGGTGAGTGCGGGTCGCAGAAGTAGACCTTGCACCCATCAGCGATGGCGACTGTGGCGGTTAGGGACATTTCCGGTCCTTGGTCCCAGGTGATGGTTTTAAGCCGTTCCGCACCTAAGTCTTTGACCATGCGTTGCAGCGTGCCGACGACGGTGGCCGAGGAATGCTCTTCCGGCAAGTGCCCCAGTAGGGTGTACCGGCTGGAGCGTTCAATCAGGGTGATCAAAGCACTTTTGCCGCCTTTGCCGATGACGAGGTCTCCTTCCCAGTGCCCTGGGATGGC
>NZ_JALXWY010000005.1:0-121179 GCF_025144155.1 Corynebacterium sp. p3-SID1194 | reverse complement strand
AGTAGACGACATTGTCAGCGTCGGTGGCGTCCACTGCCACAGAGGAGGTCGCAGTTTCCGTCTCGGTCTCGGTAGCTACCTCGGTGGCGGTTGCGGTGGTGGTAGCAGTGCCGGTCGCGGAGGACTGGCCAGCGCTCGGCAGGGAATCCGGGTCCTGGCTGGTGGCGGTGTCGACCTTCTGATCCGAATCCTTCTGGTGCGGCGGGGAGCACGCGGTCACGGCGAAGGCGGTGGTGGCGGCGAGAGCGAGGGCGGCAACTGTGCGGGAAAAGCGGGAAGTCACTGCGGGGTCCTTATCTTCAACGAGTGCGTCGAAACGCGATGAAATGCTTCTGTGCGGGCGTTTTATTTCGCGCGCGGGGTCTTGGCCTTAACCGAATCATACGGGTTCGCGGATTCGATGGTGACGGAAATCTCGCGGCCGTTCGGTGCGGTGTAGGTGCGGGTTTCGCCTTCGGTGGCGCCGAGAACGGCGGCGCCGAGAGGGGACTGCTCGGAGTAGGTCTCGAGGTCCTTGTTGTCGGTCGATGCGGCGCGGGTGCCGATGAGGAAGGTCTCCTTATCGTTCTTGTCGCCGTTGTAGTAGACGTGGACGACGGAGCCGACGACAGCCATGCCGTCGACGACACCTGCGCGCTCGGTGGTGGAATTAGCCAGCAGCTCGGAGATCTGCTTGATGCGGGCTTCTTCCTGGTCCTGCTGCTCGCGGGCGGCGTCGTAGCCGGCGTTCTCCTTGAGGTCGCCTTCTTCGCGGCGCTCGTTGATTTCGGCGGCGATCACCGGGCGGTTGTCGATGAGCTGCTGCAGCTCGGCCTCGAGCTTGGCCTTCATTTCCGGGGTGATGTACTGCTGCTGCTTGTCAGCCATGGAGTTCGGACCCTCGTTTCCTCACGGTCGGTTGCTTATTCGTTCGGATATTAACATGAGCATCGCTTATCGACGCCTCCTACCTCGCCTCCACGAATTCCGTATCAGCGTCGAGGAATGACGGGATCGTGGTGGAGCATCCGTACACGCCTCCAGAGACGGGGACATCGCGGACGGGAACGTCGACGTACTTGCGCATCTCTTTCTCTCCGCCGGCGGGAATGACGATGTCGCGGCGTCCGATCTCGGCGTGCTCATAGTTCAGGGAAGTGATGATGCAGTAGCCGGGAACAGCAGGGTCATTGCGGGACAGGTCGAACCAGACGCGGGAGGTGGATTCGTCGATACGCTCATGCGCGACGAGGTTCGCTGTGATCGGTTCGGCGCGGCGCTGCATGATGTAGCGGCCGGCGAAAACCACGATGAGCACGACGAACAGCACGCTAATGACCGCGATGATGCGTCCCGCAGTGATGGACGGCGCGGACTTCTCGGAGGAGCTGCCGTAGCGGGCGCGGGTGTCGTCCGGGGTTGTGGCGGACGAGGAATCGGGCTCAGCCACTGAGGGTTCTCTTTCTGATGAGGTGAGGTACTAAACTTGTCTCGCGATCAACCTTAACCCCAAGTAGAGGTGGAACACTAAGTGACGGGATACCGTTTGCTGGCCATTCACGCGCACCCGGACGACGAGTCCAGTAAAGGCGCGGCGACGATGGCGAAATACGCTCACGAGGGCAACCGCGTCAAGGTGCTGACCTGCACCGGCGGGCAACGGGGCGACATTCTCAATCCGGCGATGGACCGGCCCGGAGTCATTGAGCGGATGACGGAGATCCGTCGCGAGGAAATGGCGACAGCTGCGGCTGCGCTGGGCGTCGAACACGAGTGGCTCGGCTACGAGGACTCCGGCCTGCCGGAAGGCGACCCGCTGCCGCCGCTGCCGGAGGGCTGTTTCGCACTCGAAGACCCCGTCGAAGTAGCGAAGATCGTGGTGGGCAAGATCCGAGAGTTCCGCCCGCACGTGATCATTACCTACGACGAGAACGGTGGTTATCCGCACCCGGACCACATCATGGTGCACAAAATCTCCATGATCGCGTGGGAGGAAGCCGGCAACCCGGACTTCGCGCCAGAGCTCGGCGAACCGTGGACTCCGTTGAAGCTCTACTACAGCCACGGCTTCGTCGCCCAGCGCATGCGCCTGCTTCACGACCGCCTCGTTGCCGACGGTAAGCCCAGCCCCTACGAGCCGATGCTCAAACGCTGGGAGGCCAACGCGTCCGACATCATGCAGCGCGTGACGACCCAGGTGGAGTGCGGCGACTATTTCAGCAACCGCGCTGAAGCGCTCACGGCGCATGCGACCCAGATTGACCCGGCTGGGGCGTTCCTCGCCAGCCCCGTCGACGTGCAAAAAGAGGTCTGGCCAACCGAGGAGTTCGAGCTCGCGCAAACCCGCGTGCAGACCTCGCTGCCGGAAACGGACCTGTTCGCCGGGATTGAAGGAGAATGATGATGGGGACTGACGCTCTGACAGGCTCGCTGACAGCCACGGTGACAGTGCTCGCGCAGCAGATGAATAAGGACGCTCCGGTCGGCCCGGAGTTCGGCAAGGCGGAGCCGATCGGTGCGCTCATCGTGGTGAGCATGATGGTGGTCATCCTGCTTCTCGGATGGGCGTTTCACCGCCGCCACTCGCGCTTCAACCGCCGCAAGCGCTTCGCTGAGGAGCGCGGCTTGGACGTCTTCGACGAGAAGGCTGTCGACGAGGCGATGGAAGCTGAGGGGCTTCTGGACCGCCGCAAGAAGTCGTTCTTCTAGTTTCGCCGTCCGCCTCAACCGGCTTCGCAGAGTAAGCTTGTGCGCGTGATTATGCTCGACCGGCTCCTGTACCCGCTCTATGAGAAGCGGCTGAAGCGCGAGCTTCTCGACGACAGCGTTAGCCGCCCCGCACACATCGCCGTCATGGCAGACGGGAACCGTCGTTGGGCGCGCGAGGCGGGTTTCACCGATATTTCCCACGGTCACCGCGTCGGCGCGGCGAAGATCGGAGAGTTGGTGCAGTGGTCGGCGGAGATGGGGGTCGATGTCGTCACGATCTATCTGCTGTCCACGGAGAATCTCTCCCGCACGGCAGAAGAGGTGCAGTTGCTGTACGACATCATTTCGGGAGTCGTCGACGAGCTGTCGGGTGACGAATACGAGGCGCGCATCCGCCTCGTCGGGCACCTGAACCTGCTGCCGGAAAAAGTGGCCAACCGGATGCGCTCCGCGGCGGCGGCGACGGAGGACAAGACCGGCATCGTCGTCAATATCGCAGTGGGTTACGGCGGACGCCAGGAAATCGTGGATGCCGTGCAGAACTTCATCACAGCCAAAGTCGCCGAGGGAGTCCCCGCGGAGCAGCTTGCCGACGAAGTCTCCGTCGAGTCCCTCTCCGAACACCTCTACACCTCTGGCCAGCCGGACCCCGATCTAGTGATCCGCACCTCTGGCGAACAGCGTCTTTCCGGCTTCTTGCTGTGGCAGTCGGCGTATTCGGAGATCTGGTTCACCGACACGTATTGGCCGGCCTTCCGCAAGATCGACTTCCTGCGCGCGCTGCGCGACTTCTCGCAGAGGTCGCGCCGGTTCGGTAAGTAGGGCGTCGACAAGCGTGCTTTTAAAGCTTGCGCATGCGCACACGCTGAACTGAATGATCCGCTGCTTTCGACAGGACCAGTGAGGCGCGCACACGCGTCGGCTGAATATTCTCGACGAGGTTCGGCAGGTTAATCGTCTGCCAAATGCGACGCGCCTCCGCCGCAGCTGCCTCGTCCGTGAGGTCGGCGAACCGCGCGAAGTGCGCCCCCGGCTCGCGGAACGCCGTGTTCTTCAGCTTGATGAAGCGGTCGATGTACCACTTCTCGATGTCCGTCGTCTTCGCGTCCACGTACACCGAGAAATCGAACAGATCCGACACCATGAGCGTCGGGCCCGTCTGGAGGACGTTGAGCCCCTCGAGAATGAGGATGTCCGGGTGATCCACCACCTGGTACTCGCCGGGAATGATGTCGTAGGCGTCGTGGGAATAGACCGGCGCCTTGACATTGTCGCGCCCCGCCTTGACCTCCGTGACGAAACGCAGCAGGTCGCGTCGGTTGTAGGACTCCGGAAAGCCCTTCCGCGTCATGAGATTGCGCTCGCGCAACTCGGCGGCGGGAAGCAGGAAACCGTCGGTGGTGACGAGGTCGACCCGCGGGTGTGAATCCCACCTTTGCAGCAGCGCTTGAAGCACGCGCGCCGTCGTCGACTTGCCCACCGCGACGGATCCCGCGATACCGATGATGAACGGCACGTGCCCCGGGTTCTCCCCAAGGAATGTCTCCGTCACGGCTGTCAGCTTCTGCCGCGCACGAATCTGCAGGTGAATGAGACGTGACAACGGCAAATAAATCTCGGCGACCTCCTGGAGCCCCATGCTCTCGCCGACGCCGAGGAGCTGCTCCAGGTCGTCTTCGTCGATCACCTGGGGCATCGTGTCGCGGAGTTGACTCCACGCGTCGCGCGGGAAATCCAGGTACGGGCTCGGGTCTGCGGGTCGCGGCATGGCCACCATTGTTGCACTCGCCGACGGAAACTTTGGCTTATGGGGCGTGTTGCGTGCACGGTAGTGCATACTGGCGGGGAACTGCCGTACGGAAAGGAATCCCGGAACATGACTGAAGATCTCCGCTACCAAGACCTCGCGTCGCTCGACCCGGACGTCTACGAGCAGATTCTTGGGGAGGTGTCCCGCCAGCGCAACACGCTCGAGATGATCGCGTCGGAGAATTTCGTGCCACGCGCCGTGCTGCAGGCGCAGGGCTCCGTGCTGACGAATAAGTACGCAGAGGGATACCCGGGGCGCCGCTATTACGGCGGCTGCGAGAACGTCGACGTCATCGAGGACATCGCCCGCGACCGCGCAAAGGCGCTTTTCGACGCCGAGTACGCCAACGTCCAGCCCCACTCCGGCGCCCAGGCGAATGCCGCCGTCCTCCACGCACTGATCAAGCCCGGCGACACCATCATGGGCCTGTCCCTGGCTCACGGCGGGCACCTGACGCACGGCATGAAGATCAACTTCTCCGGTCGTCTGTACAACGTTGTGGCCTACGAGGTCGACCCGGAGACCATGCTCATCGACATGGACAAGGTCCGCGAGCAGGCTCTGGAGCACCGTCCGAAGGTCATCATCGCTGGTTGGTCCGCGTACCCGCGCACTGTCGACTTCGCTGCGTTCCGCGCCATCGCCGATGAGGTCGGCGCGTACCTGTGGACGGATATGGCGCACTTCGCGGGTCTCGTCGCTGCAGGCCTGCACCCGTCGCCGGTGCCGCACTCGGATGTCGTGTCCACCACGATCCACAAGACGCTCGGTGGCCCCCGTTCCGGCATGATCCTGGCTAAGCAGGACTACGCCAAGGCACTCAACTCCGCTGTCTTCCCGGGTCAGCAGGGCGGTCCGCTCATGCACGTCGTCGCGGCGAAGGCGACTGCGCTGAAGATCGCGGGCACGGAAGAATTCAAGGACCGCCAGCAGCGCACCCTCGACGGCGCGCGCATCCTCGCTGAGCGCCTCACGGCGTCCGACTGCAAGGAAGTCGGCGTCGACGTGCTCACCGGCGGCACCGACGTGCACCTCGTCCTCGCGGACCTGCGCAACTCCGAGCTCGACGGCCAGCAGGCAGAAGACCTGCTCCATTCTGTCGGCATCACCGTTAACCGCAACGCCGTGCCGAACGACCCGCGTCCGCCGATGGTCACCTCCGGCCTGCGCATCGGCACGTCAGCCCTTGCGACCCGCGGTTTTGACGAAGCAGCATTCACCGAGACCGCAGACATCATCGGTACCGCGCTCGCGCAGGGGGAGAATGCGGATGTGGAGGCGCTGAGGGGGCGCGTCGATAAGCTTGCTGCTGAATTCCCCCTCTACCCGGACCTGGAAGACTGGAAGCTGCTCTAAGCCTCCCGCTCCTCGGCGTGCGCGCGGCGCGCCTCGGAGAGCCACGCCGGCTGATCGCCGAGGAGCGCCTTGATCTCCTGGGTGGTCAGCGGCTTATCCATGTCGTTCTTCTTCAGCGCCGTGATCGAAATGCCCAGCTTGCGTGCAACCTCCGGGCGGGGGTGTGGGCCGTTTGCGCGCAGGTCGGTGAGCCATGACGGCGGGTTGTCCTGCAGTTCGCGCAGTTCAGCGTGCGTGACGCCGCCGTCCTGGAATTCCTGCGGGGTTGCCGGCAGATAAATGCCGAGTTTCTTCGCTGCGGTCGCGGGCTTCATCGCTGTGCTTGACGGCTGTTCGCTCATGCCCAAACGGTAGCATCGGGGCATGCTGCGTCTCGCCTTCGTCACCGGAACCGAGCCCGGAAAATGGTTCGCGCGCTACCGCGACACCACCGACCACGGCCTCGAGGAGATTCCCAGCGACGACCCATACGCATCGCTTATCGACGACACCGCCCACCTCGCCCTCCTCCGCCTTCCCGACCCCCGCGTCGGCGAGCCAGGGGAGCAGTTCCATCAGGTGCGTCTCTACGCCGAGAAACCCGGTGTCGCCGTCCCCAAAGACTCCGTGTATGCCGAGGTCGGCGAAGCTGTTCGCCCAGATGACCTTGCCGACGAGCACGTCAACTACCGCTTCATTCCGGGTGCGGGAGAGAGGCTTGAGTCTGCTTCCGGGGTGCCAGCAGGCTCCTCCATCGACGAGCTCCGCACCGCTCTCCAAGTCGTTGCGGCGAACGTCGGCGTAGCCTACGCGCCTGCGCCGCTGCTGAAAGTCCTGTCGAAGAAGCGGGTCGTCGTGCTTGAAGTCCGCGGAAACGGCGGGGGAGCGGAGAGCCCAGCGGCGGGTGGGGAAGCTGCATCGGAGATCGCGTTGGTCTGGAGAGTCGACCAAGATTCGGAGGCGATCCAGGATTTCGTCGGGGTGGCGAAAGGGAGGACAAGGAACACGTCGAGGGGAGGCGGGGGAGCGTCGAAAAGCGTGCGAAGCTCAACGAAATCAAACCGTAAAGTTAACGGCAAAAACCGTGCGCAGCGCAAGGGGTTAAGAAGAAATCACCCTAAAAAAGGGGTGCGTAAACGCCCTCGGTGAGCAAATGTTTGCATAATGGTGGACGGTCAAGTTTAGGAAATGTATTAAGAGAGGAATTTTATTCATGAACCGCAAGTTTGGCGCAACCGTTGCTGCTCTGGCACTGACCACCGGTCTCGTAGCCTGCTCTGAGGGTGAAGGTGACGTGGAGAAGGTCGAGGCCACCGAAACCAATACCGTGACCGCTTCTGAGGACGCTGGTGCTTCCGGCTCCGAGTCCGAGGGCGCAGACGCTTCCAAGTCCGAGGGCGCTGGTGCAGGCGCTGCTGACGGCGACACCACCGAGCTGACCACCAAGGACGGCGAGAAGGTCGTTGTTCCGTCCAAGGCTGCTAACGCTCAGGAAGAGCTGGGCCTGGGCAACTGGGGTGACCCGATCAGCGTCGAGACCAAGGATGACGGCGCTACCCTGATCGAGTACGACGCAGACAAGAACATCGTCTACTCCGAGGAGACGGGCGCTGTGCCGCTGGTCGGCATGATCGCTGAGACCTGGAAGAAGGACGGCGGCCTGGACAACGAGATCGGTCTGCCGCTCAAGGCCGAGGACAAGCGCGACGACAACAACGGCTGGATCCAGGACTTCCAGAACGGCACCATCGAGTGGCTCGAGGAGAACGGCGAGTTCGGCGCTAAGATCAGCTAGCTAGCTGCGCCGATCGGCGCGTCGTAGGTTTAACGGAAGTTAACCTTACATCGATGTAATTTACACTTTGCTCCCCTAGTGTGGCAGGTGTCAGGCACCGCGAAGAACGGTCCTGGCTACCACCAACCGCACTAGGGGAGCAAGTTCATGTTTGACCCTTCTGTTAGCAATCTCGACACTGCTGGCGCTCGAATGGAAAGCGCCGGCCACAATCCGGAACAACTCACCTCACCCACCGCACTGAAAACATATGTGCTGGATACATCGGTTCTTCTGTCCGATCCGTGGGCGTTGAGGAAGTTCGCGGAACATAGCGTTGTTCTTCCGCTCGTGGTCATCACGGAACTCGAGCAGAAACGTCATCACCCAGAACTTGGCTGGTTCGCCCGCCAAGCTCTTCGCTTTTTGGAGGACATGCGCTCCGATTACGACCGGCTGGATGAGCCGATGCCGGTCAATATCGACGGGGGCACTGTCCGCGTGGAACTGAACCACCAGGACCAGTCGAATCTGCCGGCCGCGCTGCGCGGCCCGGAGAACGATAACCGCATTCTCGCCTGCGCCTACAACTTCATGCAGGAGGGCAATGACACGGTTCTGGTGACCAAGGATGTTCCGCTGCGCGTGAAGGCGGGCGCTGTGGGTTTGGCTGCGCAGGAGTATCGCGCGCAGGACGTTGTGTTGACGGGCTACACAGGTATGGCTGAGCTGGAGGTCTCCGGGGAAGAGATCGACGAGCTGTATGCCACTGGGTTCGCGGCGATCGACACGGGCGACTTGCCGGTTCACTGCGGGTTGACGCTGAACGCGGGGTCGCAGTCGGCGCTCGCCCGGGTGGCGCCGAGCGGCGGGGTCAAGCTCGTGCGCGGCGACGCGGACGCGTTCGGGTTGTCGGGCCGGAGCGCGGAGCAGCGGGTCGCGCTTGATCTGCTTCTCGACGATACGGTGGGCATCGTCTCCATCGGCGGCCGCGCCGGCACTGGTAAGTCGGCGCTGGCTCTGTGTGCCGGTCTGGAGTCGGTGCTGGAGCGCGGGGAGCACAAGCGCATCATCGTGTTCCGTCCGCTGTATGCGGTAGGCGGCCAGAACCTGGGCTACCTGCCGGGCGACGAGATGGAGAAGATGAATCCGTGGTCGCAGGCGGTTTACGACACGTTGGAAGGCGTCGTATCGGACAATGTGCTCGACGAGGTCGCTTCGCGTGATCTGCTCGAGGTGCTGCCGCTGACGCACATCCGCGGGCGCAGCCTGCACGACGCGTTCGTCATCGTCGATGAGGCGCAGTCGCTGGAGCGCAATGTGCTGTTGACGGTGCTGTCGCGCCTGGGTCGCGGCTCCCGTGTGGTGCTCACTCACGATGTCGCGCAGCGCGACAATTTGAGGGTGGGGCGCCACGACGGTGTGCAGGCGGTGATCGAGAAGCTGAAGGGCCAGGATCTCTTCGCGCACGTGACGCTGACGCGTTCGGAGCGTTCGCCGATCGCGGAGCTGGTCACGGACTTGCTCGAGGACCATGCTTAAGCGCGCTGACATGCACGCTAGGCTGCCGATTCACAGGTAGGGGAGGGCGGTTGTACGATGGTCGCCATGTCGAATCGCGATTTCACGATCCGCCCGATCCGCCCTGAGGATTACCCGCAGGTCCGCGAAATCTACGAGTCGGGTCTGGGGACAGGCCACGCTTCGTACGAGACCGAAGGGCCGACGTGGGCGAAGTTTGCCACCAACAAGATCATTGAGACGGTGTTCGTCGCCGTCGAACCTGATGACGACGATAAGGTGCTTGGCTGGGTCGCTGCCGCGCAGGCGTCGACACGCTCGGTGTTCCACGGCGTCGTCGAGGACTCGATCTACATTCACGAGGATGCGCGCGGCCGCGGCGTGTCCGGCGCGCTGCTGGACAAGCTCATCGAGACGTGCAAGGCGCTGAATAAGTGGTCGATCCACTCGTGGATTTTCCCGGAGAACGAGGGTTCGGCGGGGCTGCACGTCTCGCGCGGTTTCGTCAAGGTGGGCACGTACCACCAGATGGCGAAGATGACGTACGGCGAGCTCGCCGGCACCTGGCGCGACACGGATATCTACGAGTTGCTGTTGCCCAAGCCAGGCAAGGAGAACTAAAAGCAGCGCTTATCGACGTCGCCTTGCTACTCGATTGTCTCCTTTAGCGTGTCCTCGTGAACTGGTACGAGGAGAAGCGCCGCTGCCACCACGAGAGGGATGAGCAGTAGGAAAATGGGGGTCAAACCGTCGTTGTAGGAGGTCGAGATGGCGTCGTGAAGCGGCTGCGGCAATTGGTTGACGGCGCTTGGCGTCATTGATTGAGTGGCGCCGTCGCTGAATGATTCAGCGTATTTCGCGCCTTCCGGGCCGAGCGCGGCGAGCGCACCCGGGAGGCGCTCTTCCATATTCTGCTGCATGTTGTGGATGAATACGGTGCCCACGACCGACGCGCCGACGGACATGCCGATCTGGCGGAAGAAGTTGTTCGCGGCAGTGGCGGTGCCCACGACGGCGATGGGGAAGGAGTTCTGGACGATGAGGATGAGCACCTGCATGACCATGCCGAGGCCGAAACCGTAGATGAAGATGTACAGCCCGAGCGTCCACAGGCCGGTGTCGACCGTGAGGCGCGACAGCAGGTAGCAGCCGAGAGCGACGACGCCGAGGCCGACGATCGGGAAGATTTTGTAGCTGCCCGTGCGGCTGATCAGGGCGCCGATGCCGATGGAAGTGATGATCATGCCGCCGACCATCGGGATCATCATCAGGCCTGCCTCCGTGGGAGTCATGGAGTGGACCATCTGCAGATAGGTCGGCAGGTACGCCATGACGCCGGTCATGGAAATACCAAGCACGACGCTGGCGGCGGTGGTCAGCGCCATGTTGCGGTTGCGGAACAGGTGCATCGGCACCAGCGGGTCTGTCGCACGCAGTTCGACGACCACGAAGAGCGCCGCTGCGACAGCCGACGTGACCAGCAGTCCGACGATGCGCGGGGAGCCCCACGGGTACTGCAGCCCGCCCCATGTCGTGGCGAGGATGAGCGTGGAGGTGGACACTGCCATGAATGTCGCGCCGAGCCAGTCGAAGCGGAAGCCGTCGCGGTTGCCTTTGGACAGGTCGAGGACGATCGAGGCGACGGTCATGGCGAGAAGACCGAGCGGGATATTCATCCAGAGGCCCCAGCGCCAGCCAGGCCCGTCGGTGAACCAGCCGCCGAGGACGGGACCGAGCACGGAGGAGATTCCGAATACAGCGCCCATCACACCCATGTACTTGCCGCGCTCGCGGGCGGGGACGACCTCGGCGATGATCGCCTGAGAATTGATCATCATGGCGCCGGCACCGAAGCCTTGGACGGCGCGGCCGATGATGAGCAGCGTCATGGTGTTGGCGAATCCGCCAAGGGCGGAACCGATGATGAAGAAGGCGATGCCGGAGATGTAGAACCATTTGCGGCCGAGGCCGTCGCCAAGCTTGCCGTAGAGCGGGAGCGCGATGGTCATGGTGACCATGAACGCGGAGATGACCCAGCTCATGTGCTCGACACCGCCGAGCTCACCGACGATGGTGGGCAGCGCGGAGGAGAAGATCATCTGCCCGAGCGAGCTCATCAGCATCGTGATGAGCAGCGCGGTGAAGACGAGGCCGACATTAGGGCCTTTGTGTTGGGTGTCTACCATTCGAGCCTCCTGGCGTAGTCGGTGATGAAGGATGCGGCGCCGCGGACGTTGTCGCGGAGGTCGCAGTGGGCGGTGATGCTGACGGCGCTTTGGACGATTTCGATGATCGCGTGGATCTCTGCATTTACTGGTTGGTCGGACAGGAGCCGGTCGCCGGGAAATGTCTCGAAGTGTTCTTCTAGCGCTTCGGCGATGGCGGTGAAGGTGGTGCGCCGTCGCGTGAGTGCGAGAGCGGCCAGGGTCGGGTTCGCGGCGAAAATCGCGCGCCGGCGTTCGACGGTGGCGTGGTCGGGAATGTCGTTGCGCGGGTGGCTCGTCGCAGAAATGATGAGGTCAACGAGGTTGTCGGCTTGTGTTTCGGCGATGCGGCGTAGAGCGTCGTCGGTGACGGTGAGCGGGGCGGGGCCGAGTACGGCTTCGTCCTTACCGTCCATGTAGTTGAAGAAAGTGCGCCGCGAGATGCCTGCTTTGGTGCAGATATCTTCGACGGTGACGTTATCGAAGCCGTGCTCTTCGACGAGGTCGGTCGCGCTCTCGACGATGCGTTCGCGAGTTTCGCGACGCTTAAGTTCTCTATCCACGAGCAGCAAGAATACACCCAGTGCAAAAAAGCGCAAGAGCGCGCTTATCGACGCCCCATGCACACCAAAAGACCCTGGCAGCCTTGCACTGCCAGGGTCTTAAAGGGAGAGGCTCGACGTTAGTTGCGGTCGGTATTAGCCATGTCGAGGACGTTGAGGCGGCGGTCCAGCTCTTCCTCGGTCAGGTCGTCGCCGATGAAGCCGAGATCGATGACGGTCTGACGGATGGTCTTGCCTTCCTTGAGGGCGGTCTTAGCCACCTTCGCGGCGTTCTCGTAGCCGATGGCAGAGTTCAGGGGAGTCACGATGGACGGGGAGGACTCTGCGAGGGTCTGCATGCGCTCGACGTTGGGCTCGATGCCGTCGACAAGCTTGGTGGCGAACTGGCGTGCCGTGTTGGCGAGCAGACGCGCGGATTCGAGGACGTTGCGCGCCATGACCGGGATGAACACGTTGAGCTCGAACTGGCCCTGTGTGCCGGAGAATGCGACAGCTGCGTCGTTGCCGATGACCTGGGCGGAGACCTGCGTTGCGGTCTCGCACAGGACCGGGTTGACCTTGCCCGGCATGATGGAGGAGCCCGGCTGGAGGTCCGGGAGGTGGATCTCGGCGAAGCCGGTCAGCGGGCCGGAACCCATGAGGCGGATGTCGTTGGCGATCTTGTACAGGGAGACAGCGACGGTGCGCATCGCGCCGGAGAACTCGACGAGGCCGTCGCGGTTGGCCTGCGCCTCGAAGTGGTTGCCGGCTTCGGTGAGCTCGTTGATGCCGGTGAGGCTCTTGAGCTCCTCGGTGACCTTCGCGCCGAAGTCAGCCGGGGTGTTCAGGCCGGTGCCGACTGCGGTGCCGCCGATCGGCAGCTCGCCCAGGCGCTCCAGGGTAGAGGTGACGCGGGCGATGCCCAGCTCGATCTGGCGTGCGTAGCCGGAGAATTCCTGGCCGAGGGTGACCGGGACAGCGTCCATGAGGTGGGTGCGGCCGGACTTGACCACGGACTTCCACTCGTCGGCCTTCTTCTCCAGGGACTCCTGAAGAACCTTCAGTCCCGGGATGAGGTCGTTGACGGCTGCCTCGGTGGCGGCGACGTGGGTCGCGGTCGGGAAGGTGTCGTTGGAGGACTGGCCCATGTTGACGTCGTCGTTCGGGTGGACCTCGACGCCATTGTTCTTGGCGATGGACGCGATGACCTCGTTCGTGTTCATATTCGACGAGGTGCCCGAACCGGTCTGGAACACGTCGATCGGGAATTCAGCGTCGTGCTTGCCGTCGGCGATCTCCTTGGCAGCTGCGATGATGGCGTCTGCCTTGGCTGCGTCGAGCGCGCCGGAGGCCTTGTTGACGGTCGCGCACGCCGCCTTGAGCAGGCCGAGCGCACGAATCTGCTGAGCCTCGAGACCGCGGCCGGAGATAGGGAAGTTCTCCACCGCACGCTGCGTCTGCGCACGCCACAGAGCCTGCGCGGGAACCTTCACTTCACCCATGGTGTCGTGCTCGATGCGGTATTCCTGATCAGCCATTATCTTCCTTCGTGTGAGTCGCGTACACGTCGCGAAGCGAGCCGGGATGTGGGCTGTTTCGCGCGTGCCTTTCCACCCGTGATTATGCCCCAACCGGAGGTGTTCGGGCATACAAATGCCCGGATGGTGCCCCCGCTTTGAGGGGGGCGTTTAGTTGAACGGGCCGGAGTAGTCGATTGCGGAGTATTCGCGCAGCTTCGACAGCTTGTGCCGGGACTCGACGAGGCGGACGGTGCCGGACTTCGAGCGCATCGCGAGCGAACGGGTGGTTGCGCCGTCAGCGCGGTAGGACACGCCGCGGAGCATGTCGCCGTTGGTGACGCCGGTGGCGGCGAAGAAGCAGTTGTCGGAGCTGACCAGGTCGTTGAGGCCCAAGACGCGGTCGAGGTCGTGGCCGGCGGCGAGGACCTTTTCGCGCTCTTCGTCGGACTGCGGGGCGAGCATGCCCTGGATTTCACCGTCGAGGCACTTCAGTGCGCATGCGGTGATGACGCCTTCTGGCGTGCCGCCGACGCCCATGGCGATGTCGATGGAGTTGTTGTTGCGCGCCGCGGCGATGGCACCGGCGACGTCGCCGTCCATGATGAAGCGGACTTTCGCGCCTGCTTCGCGGATCTCGGAGACGAGCTGGGAGTGGCGGGGGCGGTCGAGAACGACGACGGTGACATCGCGCGGGTCGATGCCCTTCGCCTTGGCAACAACCTGGATGTTGTGCGCGACGGGCGCGGTGATGTCGATCTTGCCGGCGCACTCGGGGCCGACGGCGATCTTGTTCATGTAGAACGCGTCGGTCGGGTCGTACATGGTGCCGCGCTCAGCGGCTGCGATGACGGAGATGGAGTTAGGGCGACCTTCGGCCATAAGACGCGTGCCGTCGACCGGGTCGACGGCGATGTCGAGCGGTGCACCCTGGCCGTTACCGACGTTCTCGCCGTTGTAGAGCATCGGTGCTTCGTCTTTTTCGCCTTCGCCGATGACGATGACGCCGTCCATGGTGACGGAGTTGATCATCTTGCGCATGGCATCGACTGCGGCGCCGTCGCCCTCGTTCTTCTTGCCGCGGCCGACCCACCGGCCGGAGGCGAGCGCCGCCGCTTCTGTCACGCGAACGAGTTCCATCGCGAGGTTGCGGTCCGGAGCTTCAACGGAGTTGGACATTATGTGTGCCTCCTGGGCAGTGGGGGTGATACGTCGGTGAAATGATGACACCTTTCGGCCCATTCTGGCACCTTTGCGTGTCCGGTATGCCCGGTTTCCCACCTGATTGGGGGCGATGGTCTTATTTCGGGAGTGTCGGCACGCCGTGTCATACTGTCTGGCGTGGCTAAGGAGAAACCCCGGATTTTCCAGGACGGAAGGGACATGACGATCAATGTGATCGTCATTGTCTTGCTGATGATTGGCGCTGTCGGGTTCACTGGCATGTGCAGCTTCAGTCCGGGTCGCCCGGAAAACGGCCCGGTGAAGGAGGTCGACGGCGCGACGTTCATGGGCATGGAGGCCCGTGCCGCGCAGTTCCCGGTGCGTTTCCCGCAGATGCCGGAGGGCTGGGTGAATAACTCGGCGCGCCGCACGACGATCGGTGAGGCGCCGGCACCGGTGGTGGGCTGGGTGACTCCGCAGGAGGGGTACGTGCAGCTCACGCAGACGGACGTGGACGTGGATGCGGCGGTTGAGCGCATCGATTCCGCGCCCCGCGAGGAATCAGGCACACAGCTTATCGACGATTCCCACCACGCCACCGTCTACTCTTCCCCCGAGGCAGACATCCGTGATCTGTGGGTCGTGGATTTGGGCGATGTGCGCCTGCTTGTGAAGGGCGAAGCAGTAGACGATGAGTTCCGGGAGCTGCTCGCTGCGACTATCGCAACGGAGCCGTTGCCTGCAGGGGGAGCCGCAGACACAGACGCTGGTACTGGGACCGGAGCAGCTTCTTAGTTTTCTTCCGGTTCTTCTTCGTGAGAGTCTGCGGCGGAGCCGAGGGCGGTTTCGACGCGGCGCTGGGCGCCGTCGAGAAGCACTTCGCAGCGTTTCGCGAGGGCTTCGCCGCGTTCCCAATACTTGAGTGATTCGTCGAGGCTCATTTGGCCGAGCTCGAGGATCTTGACGGTCTCGATGAGCTCGTCGCGGGCCTGTTCGTAGGTGAGAGTGGTGGGGTCGGGGAATGCCTCGTCGCCCGGGGTGCCTTGTCCGAAAGTGTTGTCTGCCATTGTTTTCTCCTTGTGTTATTCGGCGGGTGTGGTGGCCATGCCAGCGGCGGTAATGGAGCCGTCGCCGACGCGGATGCGGAGCTGGGAGCCCGGTGGTGCTTGATCGATGCTGGTGACTACTTGTGCTTCAGTGCCGTCGCGGGGCTGGACCTGGACGACGGCGTAGCCGCGTGCGAGCGTCGCGGAAGGGCCGAGTGCTGAGACCTGGGCGCGCAGGGCGCGGACCTCGGCGGACTCGGTGGAAATGAGCCGCGTGATGTCGCGGCGGATGGATGCGCGAGCGCGGTCGAGCTCGTCGCGGCGCTGGGTGATCGGTGTCAGCGGATTCGCCATGACGGGGCGGGAGCGCATCTGGCGGAGGCCCTCGCGTTCGCGGCGCACCCACCCGCGCAGGGCGGCAGCCATGCGGGAACGAGCTTCGGCGATGAGCTCGAGTTCAGCGGCGACATCGGGGACGACGCGCTTGGCGGCATCGGTCGGGGTGGCGGCGCGCAGGTCGGCGACATTGTCCAGCACCGGGTTGTCGGGCTCGTGGCCGATCGCGGAGACGACAGGAGTCTGGGCGGCGGCGACAGCGCGCTGGAGGACTTCCTCGGAAAACGGGAGCAGGTCTTCTACCGAACCACCGCCGCGGGCGATGATGATGACGTCGACGGCAGGGTCGGCGTCGAGAAGCTTGAGCGCGTCGACGACCTCCGGAACGGCGTTGGCTCCCTGTACTGCTGTGTTGATGACGCGGAAGTCCACGGCGGGCCACCGGTCCTTGGCCACGGACATCACGTCGCGCTCGGCGGCGGAACCGCGGCCGGTGATCAGGCCGATCCTGTTGGGCAGGTAGGGGAGGGGGCGCTTGCGGGAGACGTCGAAAAGCCCCTCTGCGGCGAGCATTTTGCGTAGCTGTTCGATCTTGGCCAACAGCTCGCCCTCGCCCACGTGGCGGATCTCGGTGACCCACATCGAGAACGACCCACGCCCGGCGTAGAACGCGGGCTTGCCGCGCACGACCACGTGGTCGCCGTCCTTGAGCTGCGTCGGCATGCTGCGCAACAGCTCCGTCGACGCGGTGAGCTGCAGACTCATCTGCTCCTGCGTGTCGCGCAACGTCAGATACGACAGCTTCCACGTCGGCTTCATGTTGACCTGGGTGAGTTGCCCCTCGATCCACAGCCAGCCCAGCCGCTCAATCCACTGCTTGACCGTCTGGTTGACCTTTGACACCGACCACGGAGTCTCCGGTGTGCTCTTCGGCGGCCCTCCCGCCTGTTGTCCTGCCATCAGCTAGCGCCCCCTTTCTTCTGCGATTCGATGCTGCTCGAGCAAGCCAGCTTACCTTTTAGACTGCCTTTCCATTACCCTTGGTTCCATGTCGACAACCGGAAAAAACGTCCTTCTTGCAGCCCCTCGCGGATACTGTGCCGGCGTGGACCGCGCAGTCGAGACCGTGGAGAAGGCGCTGGAGAAATACGGCGCCCCCATTTATGTCCGCAAAGAAATCGTGCACAACAAATATGTTGTGGAGACGCTGTCGCAGCGCGGCGTGATCTTCGTCGAAGAGACTGACGAGGTCCCGGAGGGCGCCCATGTGGTGTTCTCCGCACACGGCGTGTCCCCGGCTGTTCGCGAATCCGCTCAGCAGCGCAACCTCATGGCGCTCGATGCATCGTGCCCGCTGGTGACCAAGGTGCACAACGAGGTCAAGCGTTTCGCCCGCGACGGCTACCACATTCTGCTCGTCGGCCACGAAGGCCACGAGGAAGTCGAGGGAACCGCGGGCGAGGCGCCGGATGTCGTGCACCTCGTCGACGGTGTCGAAGGCGTCGAGGCCGCCCCGGACTTCCCTGAAGACCAGAAGTTGGTGTGGCTGTCGCAGACCACGCTGTCGGTGGACGAGACCATGGAGATCGTCACCCGCTTGCGCGAGAAGTACCCGAATCTGGAGAACCCGCCGAGCGACGATATCTGCTACGCCACCCAGAACCGCCAGGTCGCGGTGAAGGCGATCGCCGAGCGCGTCGAGCTGATGATCGTGGTCGGCTCCCAGAACTCGTCGAATTCCAAGCGCTTGGTGGAGGTCGCTCTGCAAAATGGCGCGGATGCCGCTTACCTGATCGACTACGCCAACCAGATCGATGACACGTGGCTCGCAGGCGTCGAGACCGTCGGTGTCACCTCCGGCGCATCGGTGCCGGAGATCCTGGTCCGTGAGGTCGTCGAGTACCTGGGTGAGCGCGGCTACGACAACGTTGAGCAGGTCACCACGACGACGGAGACCATCACATTCGCTCTGCCCCGCGACCTGCGTGCGCCGCGGACAAAGGCTTAGGAGTCGTAGAGGTCGTCGGTAAGCTTGCGGCTCAAGCCGCGGCTGCTTCCGCCGTCTGCTTTCTGGCGCTCGGCGCGGCGCGCGAGGAGCTCTTCGACGGTGACTTTCTTGTCTGAGCTACGCTGACGCAAACGGGAAGCCTCGTGGCTCGTTCGCCGGTTTGTGGCGCTGACGCTGCGGCGGTGGCGTTCTTCGTGCGCGCGGATCTCTTCGTTCTGCTTTTTCAGCAGGCGGTAGCGCAGCAGCGCGATGAGGATCGATCCGAGCACGGCGAAGAGCAGCACTGGAAAATACTGCGTGAGCGGGTACAGGATCAGAACCGCAGAGGTCTTACCCAGCGAGGTTTGACCCTCGGGGAGCTGGAAATGCGCGATCAACGTGCCGGTGAGCAGCAGGAAGAACGTGTACAGCAGCGGGATCGACGCGACGGTGACGAAGAGGCCGCGGGGGTTGACGAACGTGGTCACCACGATGGACGCCACCGTGAAAAGCACGAGGAACGGCAGGCCGACTGCTTCGTTGTACAGCGCGATCAACCCGCCGGTGACGAGCGCGGCGACGATGATGGCGATGCCGGAGCCCGTGGAGAAGCCGGACAGCGTCGATGAAGACGTGGACGACGAGCGGGGTGAAGCGTGAGACACGCTGAAACATGTTACCTGCCGGGTTTGCCAGCTCCGTGTTCACTCGGCCCGTCTACCCCCATTTTTCTTCGGCGGGGTCGGCGTCGGTGCGCGGTAGCGCTGTGCGCGTGCGGGTGGACACCGGGTTCAAGGTGGCGGGCGCGGCGGATGTGTGCGCGGGGACGTTGAGGTCTTTGAGGCGCCGCGCGGTGACCATGACGCGCGAATCCATGGAGCCGAGTGTTGCGTTGAACGCTTCGACGGCCTTGTCGAGGGAGGCGCCGAGACGGTTGTAGTGTTCCGCCATGGTTCCCAGGCGCGTGTACAGCTGCGAGCCGAGGCGCTGGATTTCGTGAGCTTTTTCGGCGGCGGTCTCGTGCTGCCAGCCGAGGCTCACGGTGCGAAGCAGTGCGAATAGCGTCGTCGGGGTCGCGAGGACGACACCGCGGGAGAAGGCGAAGTCAAGCAGTTCCGGGTCTTGCTCGAGAGCGGCGTCGAGGAAGGGGTCGGCGGGAATGAACAGCACGACGAATTCCGGGGTGGGCGAGAACGCCTCGAGATAGCTTTTCGACGCCAACGTGGTCACATGGTTGCGCACCAGGTGGCTGTGCCGGCGCAGGTAGCCCTGCTTTTCTTCGGGGTCTTCCGTGCCAAGGGCGTCGAGGTAGGCGCCAAAGGGGACCTTCGCATCGACGACGATATTGCGGCCACGGCTAAGACGGATCACCATGTCGGGGCGGACCATGCGCCCGTCGACCATGGCGGTGGCCTGGACGTCGAAATCGCAGTGCCGAGTCATGCCGCCGAGCTCCACGACACGTTCGAGCTGCATTTCGCCCCACCGCCCGCGGGTATTGGGGGAGCGCAGCGCTGCGACGAGCTGATCAGTGCGGTCACCCAAGCGTGACGACGCCCTTGTTACCGCCTGCACCTGCCCCGCCAGCGCCGAATATGCGACGGCACGGTCCTCGTCCATCTCACGCAGCTGCACCGAGAGCTGTTCCATGGTGTGGCCGAGACGGTCGAATTCGCGTTGGCGCTGTGCTTCCAGGGCGCGGGTCGCGGGGGAGGGCTCGATTTCGTCGGGGTGGGGCGAGCGGGCGGACTCGTGAGCCGGGGTGCGCCGTTGTATCCGCACCGCGTAGAAGGCGGCACCGACAAACACGCCGGCGGCGAATGCGAGTACGGCGGCGACCAGGATCAGGCTAACGGCAACGGTGGTGCTCATGCACCACACAATTGCACACGGCTAGGACACGTCGTCGTCGCCACCCTTACGTGAGCCGAACACATTTTCGATACGCCAGTCTTTTGGTGAGCGCAAAGAGATGCCTTTAACCTGTTTCGCCAGGGCTGATGCACGGCGGCTGCGTGGTGCAGCGGGTGCCTGTTCTCGTTCGTCCTCGTCGACGGTGGGCGGGGACCAGGCGTGCTGGGACAAAAGGTCGGTGCGGGCTGTGTCGCTTTCGCGCTCCTCAGCTTCGGCGAGCGCGCGGCCGACATCGGTGGCGAAGGTGAGATCGGCGGCGCTGACTTCGCCTGCGTGTAGACGCAACATGTCCTGGATATAGCGGAACACCACAGCCAAAGTCGCTGCGACGGGCACGGCGAGGAAAGCGCCGACGAGACCGAAGAGACCGCCGCCGACGGTGACGGAAACGAGGACGATCACCGGGTGCAGCTTCATGGCGCGGGACTGCAACAGCGGAGACAAGACATTGCCTTCGAGTTGCTGCACGGCAAGGACGATGGCAAGCACGATCAGTGCCTTGGTGAAGCCGAGGGAGACCAGCGCGATCAGCACGGCAAGGGCACCGGCCACGATCGCGCCGACGAGAGGAATGAACCCGGCGATGAAGGTGATCACGCCCAGTGTGAACGCCATCGGTACGCCGAGGATCCAGATGCCGATGCCGATAAAGAGGGCGTCGATAAGCGAAACGACGGCTTGCGCGCGGATGTAGCCGCCGAGCGTCTCCCATGCGCGGGTGAGCAGCTCGGTCGCGTGCAGGCCCGCGCGGCCGCCGGTGGCGCTGCGTACCCACGGGAGGAATTTCGGCCCATCTTTGAGGAAGAAGAAGGTCAGAACGACGACAACGACCAGGGTGATCGACATCGATGTGGCGGTGCTGATGCCGCTGAAAATGCCGCCGGCGATGGCGCCCGCCCGGTCTTGCATCCACGTGGCCACGTCTTGGACGATGCTGTCGACTTGGCCCGCGTCGATATTGAACGGCAGGCTGTCTTGGTTTTGCAGCCAGAGCTGGAGTCCTTGAATGCCTTGGCCGGCCTGAATCACAAGAACCCGTGAATTGCGCAGGATATCCGGGAGGATGATGGCCACGAAGAAGACCAGCACGGCGAAGAAGATCAGCAGCGAGAATAGTGCGGCGAGCCCGCCGGGGACTTTGTGTCTGCGCAGGAAATTCGTGATCGGGGAGAGAACCGTGCACACGATGAGCGCCAGGATCACCGGGAGGATTCCGGCCCAGAATTTCCCGACGAGGAAGAAGGTCGCGCCGAGCAGGATCACGATGATGAGCATCCGCAGCGAGAATTGCGCGGTGGATTTCATCCAGGAGTTCACGATCACAGAGCGATCGACACGGTTGCCGTATTCGTGCACGTCGGCGGAGCCGTTCGACTGGGCGTCCGTCGCTTTGACCTTCTCAGCCAGCGTCTGCGCGTCGTCAGTCACGGTTTCCTTGCCCGCATCGGGGTCAGTGTGTGCAGAACTCACGCGCCCTATTGTGCCCTAACCTGTCGGGGTGCAGGTACGGGTTCGCACTTCGCTTTTCGACGAGCGCCCCAAAATGACCTGTGCTACATTCTTGTGCGCAGACGCAGGAGAAGCTGTATTTTCGCTGTCTGAAACGTCTCCCGTACCGCCTTCCGCCGATTGATGTTGATGAGGTTGCTATGCGCCTGAAGACCACTGTTACGGCCGCCGCGCTGACGGTAGCCCTGGCCGGTTCGACTTTCGCGGTGCCGGAGGCATCCGCGCAGGCGCAGGGTGGTCCGATCACCTTGAGCTCGCTGCAGATCGGCGCGGATGCTGCGGCCGTGAACTTCGCGTGGCGCACCACCTACCGCGGTGATGAATTCGTCCGTTATTACAAGACGAGTGAGGGGCCCGAGTCCGCGGAGACCGTGCGTGCGCACTGGAAGCCTGGCGCGGCGCGCTACCGCGCGATGCACGCGAGCATCTCGGGATTGGAGCCCGGCACGCAGTACAGCTACGAGCTCGGCTCCGAGGAGGGCGGGTGGAGTGGCACAGCCACATTCACGACGCAGAGTGCGTCGAACAGCTGGAATTTCCTGGCCTTTTCCGACGCCCAGATCGGAGCGAGCCACGATAACGCCAGCGATGGTGCCGGCTGGCAGCAGACCCTGACGAACGCCACACGGGCGTACCCGGATTCCGCGTTCATCTTCCACGACGGTGACCAGGTCAACGCCGAATCGGACCCGGTGCTGCAATACGAGCAGTTCCTTGCGCCCGACGAGCTGGACCAGTACCCGCTGGCGGTGTCCAAGGGCAATCACGAGCTGCTTCTCGATCTGGGGCAGCACTACCATTCGCACTTCAACATGCCGAATGCGAAGCGGGCGAACTACCACTTCGAGCGCAATAACGCCCTGTTCGTGGTGCTCGACTCGAACCAGCCTGTCTCGGCGATGGAGGACAATGTGCGCCGAATGGTGAAGGCGCACGGTGCCGGCAAAGACTGGATCATCGTCGGCTTCCACTATGCGCCGCATTCCTACGGCGGGCGCTATGACGAGATCAAGCAGCGGGTGATGCGCAAGGATCTCGGGGCCACGATGTCGGAATTGGGCGTCGACCTGGTGCTCAACGGCCACGACCACATGTACAACCGCTCCCACTTGATGGATGGGGAGACCCCGGTCGTCCCGGAAAACCCCGCGCAGCCGGGCGACGTCCTTCACCCGCAGGATGGCGAGGTGCTGTACCTGACCATGAACAGCCCGTCGGGCTCGAAGTTCTACAAATTCAAGGGCAACGACGGCCAGCGTTACGACGACATGACGCCGGAGCGTGCTCGCGAGCTCGGTCTCGAACAGCCCACCATCGCGTACTTCAGCCAGGACCGCACTCCCGATTACACGGCTGTCGAAATCACGCCGGACACGCTCGTCGCCCGCACCCACAACTCGGACGGCACGCTTGTCGACGAAGTCACGCTCGACCACCGCGCGCCGTCCCAGCCAGGGGAGGGGGATCCGTCGGACACGAATGACACCGATACGGCCGCTGCTTCTGCAGGCTCGTCGACTGGGGGCATTGTGGCCGTGATTCTCGCTCTGCTCGCTGTCGGGCTGGGTGCCGCTGCGGTGCATTTCCAGCCGCAGATCCGCGACATGCTCGCCAATATCCGTTTCTGAAAATTAGAAAGAAGAACCACATGACTATCCGCCGTCCATCCGCACTGGCTGCTGCGTCCATGACGCTGGCGCTGACCTGCTCTTTCGCCGCTGTTCCTGATGCTGCGGCACAGTCCACGGGCACGAACAAGGAGACTGTGAGCCACATCGGCGTCGGCGCGACATCGACGGACATGAACTTCTCGTGGCGCGCGACGTCTAACGGGGACGAAGCCGTTAAGTACTACCCGTCCGGCCATCCGGAAGAGGCAAAGACCGTCGCGGCGAAAGAAGCCGATTACGGCGCGCTGCTCTACCGTTCTATGCACGCGAGCATCTCCGGGCTGCAGCCGGGTGCCGAGTACACCTACCAGATCGGCTCCGACAAGGGTGAGTGGACCGACCCGGAGACCTTCCGCGTGCAGGCCGAAGGCGACAGCTGGTCCTTCCTCAACTTCGCCGACGCTCAGATCGGCGTCGACCTCAAGGTCGAGGAGCAGGCCGATGCGTGGCGCACCGCCGTCAAGCAGGCGACCGGAAAATACCCGAACTCCGAGTTCATCCTGCACGCCGGTGACCAAGTGGAGGGTTGGGGCAACCCGATCAAGCAGTGGGAAGCGTTCTTCTCCGCGGGGGAGTTGAAGAACTACCCGGTCGCGCTGACGAAGGGTAACCACGAAACCTACAATTTCTCGGATAAGCACTTCGACGAGCACGGCAACCTCCCGAACCGAGACGGCCGCACCGCGAACTACTTCTTCGAGCGCAACAACGCACTGTTCGTCGTGCTCGACTCGAACGAGAGCTCGAAGGGCGACATCGAAAAGCATGCTGACTTCGTGCGCAAGACCGTCGCCGAGCATGGTTCGGGCAAGGACTGGATCATCGCCGTCATGCACCACGCACCGTTCAGCCACGGCTCGCACGCGATGAAGGACTCGGACGTGAAGGCGCTGCGCAAAGGGCTCGCCCCGGTCTTCTCCGAGGCGGGCGTGGACATGGTCATGTCCGGCCACGACCACATGTACAACCGTTCCCACCTGCTGAACGGGCTCACCCCGACGGTGCCGGAAGCGCGCCCCGATGCCGGCGATGTGCTGAAACCGAAGGCCGGCGAGGTCATGTACGTCACCACCACCACGGCCGGCGGCGGCAAGTACTACGATTTCCACAGCCCCGACGGTAAGTCGCACCCGGAGATCACTGACCGCTCCCAGACCGAGGGCACGGACCTGCAGGCCAAAGAGATCGCTTTCTGGACCCAGGACAAGACCCCGGATTACGCCGTCGTGGACGTGGATAAGGACAGGCTGACCATGCGCACGTTCAATGTCGCGGACCATTCGCTTGTCGACGAATTCACCCTGGACAAGTCCAGCACCGACCGCCCCGCGCCGGGGACCGTCGACCCCGGAGTTGTGGCCCCGGGCGGCGGTGACGCAGACGAAGATGGGTCTAGCGGCTCGTCTGCCGGCGAGATCGACGCTTCTTCTGCCGCCGGTATCGGCATCGGCATCGCCGTCCTGCTCGGCCTGATCGGCGGGGCAGTGCTGGCTGCCCCGCAGCTGCGCGAAATCGCCGCTCAGGTTCCGCAGCTGCGCCAGTTCGCCGACCAGTTCGGCATCAAGCTCTAGTCGCTGCCTCTTCCCGCACGCTTCGTCCACGCCCCATCCACGCCCGTCGCCCGGGCTGGCTGGGGCGTGCGTTATCATTGGCCACCGTGAGCCTTACTCTTGGAATCGTCGGCCTGCCCAATGTGGGCAAGTCCACCCTGTTCAACGCACTGACCCGCAACGAGGTCCTGGCGGCCAACTACCCGTTTGCCACCATCGAGCCGAATGTCGGCCTGGTGCCGCTGCCGGACAAGCGCCTCGACCGCCTGGCTGAGATCTTCGGCTCCCAGGAGATCCTGCCGGCCACGGTCTCCTTCGTGGACATCGCCGGCATCGTCAAGGGCGCCTCCGAAGGCGAGGGCATGGGCAATGCCTTCCTCGCAAATATCCGCGAGGCGGACGCGATCTGCCAGGTCGTGCGCGCATTTTCTGATGACAATGTCATCCACGTCGACGGCCAGGTGGATCCGGCCAGCGACATCGCTGTGATCAACACCGAGCTCATCCTCGCTGATCTCCAGACCATCGAGAAGGCGCTGCCGCGTCTGGAGAAGGACGGCCGCAAGGACAAGGACCTCGCCGCCCAGGCCGAGGAAGCCAAGAAGGCGCAGGCCATTCTCGAGAACGACACGACTCTCTTCGCTGCATCCAAGGCCGGCGAGATCGACCTTTCGCTCGTCCGCGACCTGCACCTCATGACCGCGAAGCCGTTCCTCTACGTCTTCAACTCCGACGAGGGAGTCCTCACCGACGACGCGAAGAAGCAGGAGCTCCGCGATCTCGTCGCTCCCGCTGAGGCTGTCTTCCTCGATGCCCAGACCGAGACTGAGCTCCTCGAGCTCGACGAAGAGGACGCAGCAGAGCTTCTCGCGGCCGTGGGCCAAGACGAGCCCGGCTTATCGACGCTCGCTCGCGCCGGTTTCGAAACCCTCGGTCTCCAGACCTACCTCACCGCCGGCCCCAAGGAATCCCGCGCCTGGACCATCCACAAGGGTGACACCGCACCCAAGGCTGCCGGCGTGATCCACACTGACTTCGAGAAGGGTTTCATCAAGGCCGAAATCGTCGCCTTCGACGACCTCGACGAGCTCGGCTCCATGGCCGAAGCCCGCGCCGCCGGCAAGGTTCGGCAGGAGGGCAAGGACTACGTCATGGCGGACGGCGATGTCGTGGAATTTCGTTTCAATGTAACCTAAATGCGCTATGAATAGCGTATGACTACACGCGCCGCTATTTACCTCCGTATCTCGCTAGACGCTGCCATGGACGGCCTCGCCATCGACCGGCAGCGTCAGGACTGCGAAGCCCTTGCCAAGCAACGCGGCTGGGACGTCGTGCATACCTACGTCGATCAGTCGATCTCCGCGTCGAAGAAGGACGTGGACCGCCCCGACTACGACGCGATGGTGGCGTCTTTTGAGCGCGGCGAGATCGACGGATTCTGGAACGCTAAGGCGCGTTCTTATTTCACCGTGAATCGGTGCCATACTTCGACTGTGACCGTCAACGGCAGAACGCAACGAAGCATCAACACCCGCGGCGGCCAGAAGTCGATCGCCGAGCTTTGGGCAACGAATTTGCCGGGCACTAAGGACAGCTACTACTACAACTTCTGCTAGAACTCATGCGCATTCGACCCCTAGTACTTGGGCTTTTGAGCCTACTTCTTGCTGCAGTCATCGCGACTACTGGGTGGCTGCTGACAGCCCTGGTTGACTCCACCAAGCCCTTGTCCTTAGGGGTCGAATCAACCTTTAGTCTTGACTACGTCGAGCCTAAGACTTCACTCGCGGAGGAACTTGAGTCAGACTACGCACCGACGGTAATCCGTAACTCACTGGTTTCATTGGCCGAGCAGAACGGCTACTCCATCTACCGGCTGACTGGCACCGATGACGCAAGCGGGACTTCCCACGAGGTTTTCATCCCGCTGGAGCAAAATTATCCAGCACCGGAACGCATTCCCCGGCTCAACCGGCCGGATGCCTTGAGCCAAGCGTCCAGTGAGCTTGGGTCGCTGGATTACCACGGTGACTACGTCTTGGTTCCCAAAGCAACGGGTGGCAATGCGAACCACTTCTACGAATCGGCCAGGAATGACGGGCTCAGGCTAAGCGAAAAGACGCAGTTCCTTCACCTCATCCAATCGGTCGTATTCCGCCTGCCCGCGTTGGTGGCGATCCTGTTTCTATTTGTCGTTTCCCTTTTTGCCCTGGTATTTGTTCTTCGGGTTTCCGGTCTTAGATTGGCAGCGCTGCGCACAATAAATGGCGGGCACCGCAGTCAAAAAGGCAATTGGCGGCAATGGACCTTTGTCATCCTCCCGCACCTAGTTCTCATTGGCCTTGCGAGTACATTCCTCGCCCGCCAAGGGAGCTATTCTTTTGCCCTCCAGTTCCTCAGGTTCTACGCCGCCGGGATAGGCTTGGCCCTGGCTACCACCGGTTTGGCCGTAGCCGTCACCGCCCCATTGTTGCGCCGCGCAGTAGCGCTGCTGGGGCAGCGTGCCCCCGCAGAGAAGGCGGCGGGAAAAGCGCTGAAAGTAATTTCGGTCTTTACCTGCGTGACCTTTGTAGCAGCGGGTCTTAGCTCAGCGGCTGCGCTCCGCTCCTACCAGCAGGAATCCGAGGCCCAACAGACCTGGAAATCTCTCGCAGAGTTTGGAGCCTTGCATTTTTCAGCCAACTTCGACGGCCCTGCTGGCCGCGCGGAAGGAGGCGAGCTCTTGCCGCCCAGTGTGCAGCAGAACTTCCGCGACTTCGCGCTCAGCTGGGAACGGGAGCACGGGGCTGTCCTCAGCCATACTTTGCCGAAAGAAGCTACCGGTGTGCCGGACTCCTGCCCCGTGGCACTTGCCAACCGCCAATGGCACGATCTGCAGGATTATCAGTTCCGTCCCGGAGACGACAACCACTCGGTCGACTATTCCGCAGCCCAAGAGCATTTCGCAGCTTCCGTGGATCTGTGGGCTCAGGAATCCGGCGACCTGCTCCTTAAATCTGCGCAAATTGGTCCGGTCAGTGCCGATCATGCGGTCGGATTCATTAGTGGAACAATGTCGGGGGAACTGGTTCCCGGCGATTGTTTTTACGTGCTTGAAACGGACGATCTATCCGGCTTCGACGCAGACTTCCTAAGCTCCACAGCTTCGAGTAAAAATTTGCTCTTCGCGGATTTCTCGGAACTGGGTCCAGAACTTACCGCTGCCGGCCTCGAAGGCTACGTGTACCCGGTACACGCGGCCGATCGCGGTCTGGCCGAACTAGTAGCCAGCACGGCGCTGTTCTGGCTGAGTATCCTGAGCGTCCTCGGAGCTTTGCTCGCCACGCTTGCGGCCTTGATAGTCCAGGCGCGCATCCAGCTCCGAGTTCACCGTCGCCTCCTGGTACTCCTCCACAGCGCTGGGCAATCACCGGACAAAACGATGTGGCGACTATTCAAAAGCCAACTGGTCAGCCTGACAGTTGTCGTCATATTGTCCGTCCTGGCTCCGCTACTGCTTCCCAACCCGTTCCTCTACACCTTCACCGCACTAAGCTGCCTTGTCTTAATCGTCTACCTCGGTTTTGTCCGTCTCAGTATTTCTCAGCACATGTCCGCCTCCCCTAGGAGTCACAATGTCATTGGCTAGCCCCAATCAGTCCCCCACTCTGCCGCCGGAGATTTCCACCTCTCATCTCTGTCTCGCCGCGGAGTCGACTTTTTCTGTGGGGCGCAGCACGCGGATGGTGAAGAAGTCCCTCGTGGAAAATGCAACGTTTTCCCTACCCGGGCCAGGCTTTGTCGCCATCTGTGGAGCCAGCGGTTCCGGAAAGACTTTGCTGCTCAACACCTTGGCCGGGCTCCTGCCGCCGGCGGACGGCCTCCTCCGGATAGACGGTGAGAATGCCTCCGCGTGGAGGATGAAGCGGAGGCGGAGGTTCTGGCGAGAACGCGCAGCGATAATCCACCAAGACCACGGAATCATTCCCGAACTAAGCTGCGAAGATAACCTCACCCTCGGGCTATCCAGGAAGCAATACTCCAAAGAAGAATTGCTGCACTCCCTCGGCGAAGTCGGTCTTGATGTCCCCTTCGACGGGCCGGCAGCTATTCTCAGCGGAGGCGAGCAGCAGCGGCTGGCGATCGCCCGAGCCCTGCTCCGCGGCGCGGCTTATGTGTTCGCTGACGAGCCGACCGCCTCCCTCGACCCCACTAACCGCGACCAAGTTATCGCGCTCCTGCGGCGAGCTGCGGACGGGGGCGCACTCGTTCTGGCCGCCACGCACGATGCCGCAGTTATTGCTGCCGCTGACAGCACCTTGTGCATCAATGATCGCCAGGTCACAGTCTCCGGCTCTGCGCGGGATTAAATCGCGATGCCCGCGGCCTTGGCCACCTTCCGGTACCCGGCCGCATGGTCCGCGACGCTGGCGTGGGCGTTGAGTCCGCTGGGGTTGTCGAGCACGGGCCTGACCCCCGGAAAGTAGACACGTCGGGGGTTAGCTATGCTGCTTGGGTCAGCGTAGCTGATGTGAGTGCTTCGAAGTCATTGGGGGCTAGAAAGTTGCACCAGGAGTGCCGTCTGCGGGTGTTGTAGCGCATGCACCACCGGAAGACTTCTTGGCGACTGATGTCGAAGTGGTGGAGTTCAAATTTAACGTGTAACGCGGAGCGTTAATGACGTTTCGCGTTATTGGGGGGTAGGTTGAAGAGCGCTGTCTCTATCTCCGGTTTTCGTTCGGCCTCGGTCCATTCCGCTACCTCGAGTGTAGAATCTGCAAGCG
This sequence comes from Corynebacterium sp. p3-SID1194, assembly GCF_025144155.1. Lineage (NCBI taxonomy): Bacteria > Bacillati > Actinomycetota > Actinomycetes > Mycobacteriales > Corynebacteriaceae > Corynebacterium > Corynebacterium sp. p3-SID1194. The sequence goes on along the minus strand of NZ_JALXWY010000005.1, from coordinate 91,846 downwards.
GTATCGGGCCGTTGAACTATTAGGTTCACCCACAGTTCCCGTGCCTGCACGCATCGAGAAGGACCAGGTGGTGAACTCGAATGACTCGCCTGGTCCAACGTGTGTGCGCTCGGCGCGTGGTTTAACTCTTATAAGACTTGCCGGTCACAGCCTCAGCGTTTCGCTCGTGCAGCCCGCAGGCCGTTCAAGATCACGATGACTTCGGCGACTTCGTGAACCAACACGACGGCGGCCAGGCCCAGCACACCGCTGATCGCCAGTGGCATCAACACGATAATGATAGCCAGAGACAGCACGATGTTTTGGTTGATGATCCTGCTGCCTCGGCGGGCGTGCTGCAGCGCCTGCGGGATCAGCCGGAGGTCGTGGCCAGTGAAGGCGACGTCAGCGGACTCGATCGCGGCGTCAGAGCCGGTTGCTCCCATCGCAATGCCCACCGTTGCGCCCGCCAGTGCCGGCGCGTCGTTGATGCCGTCGCCGATCATCGCCGTCGGCGTCTTGGAGGAGAGTTCGGCTACGATGCTTGCCTTGTCCTCTGGGCGCAGCTCGGCGCGCACGTCGTCGATTCCGGCGATTTCAGCCAGCGCCCGGGCGGTACGAGTGTTGTCGCCGGTGAGCATGCTCACTTCCACATCGTTGGCGCGCAGGGTCTGCACGGCTTCGGGCACCTCGGGCCGCAGCTCGTCGCGGACGCCGATCGCTCCGGCGAGGGTGTCATCGACGGTGACCAGGACGCAGGTCTGGCCTTCGGATTCCATGCGCTCAACGTCTCCCTTCAGTGGCCCGGCGTCGATCCACCGGGGGCTGCCGACCAGCAGGCGTCGGCCTTCGACGGTGCCGCCGATGCCATGTCCGGCTTCCTCGCTGATGTCCAGGGCGGCGGGTGCTTCGGGCTCCGCTGCCGCGATCGCCGCGGCGAGGGGGTGCGTCGATTGCTGCTCAACTGCCGCAGCGAAAGTAAGCACCTGCGCCCGATCGAACCCGTCTGCCGGGACCACGCCGGTAACCTCGGGCTGGTTGCGGGTGAGGGTTCCGGTCTTGTCCACCGCCAGGTGACGGATGCCGCCGAGCCGCTCGAACGCCGCGCCAGACTTGATGACCACGCCGAACTGGCTGGCCGCGCCGATCGCGGCCACGACCGTCAGCGGCACGGAGATTGCCAGCGCGCACGGCGACGCTGCGACCAGAACCACCAACGCACGGGTGATCCACGTCTCGGGGTCGCCCAGCAGCGAGCCGATCACGCCGACTAGCACCGCCAGGATCATCACCCCGGGCACGAGGGGTCGGGCAATCCGGTCGGCGATCCGGGCGCGGTCGCCCTTTTCCGCCTGCGCCTGCTCGACCAGGTCCACGAGTGTGGTCAGCGAGTTGTCCGTTCCAGCTGCGGTCGTCTGGACTTCCAGCACACCGGCGGAGTTGATCGCTCCCGCGGGCACCTCGTCGCCGGGCGCAACCTCCTCCGGAATGGATTCTCCGGTGATCGCTGAGGTGTCAAGGCTGGAGCGCCCAGACCGAATGATGCCGTCCGTGGCGATCCGCTCTCCGGGGCGCACGAGCATAAGCTCGCCAGCCGCGAGGTCCTTCGCTGCGACCTCGACCGACGTGCCGTCGCGCAGCACCGTCGCGGTCTGCGGTACCAACTTCAACAGTGCCCGCAGTCCGCCCTGCGCCCGGTCCATCGCCTTGTCTTCCAGCGCCTCGGCGATCGAGTACAGGAACGCTAGCGCCGCGGCCTCTCCGACGTAACCGAGGATTACCGCGCCGACCGCGCTGATGGTCATCAGCAAACCAATGCCGAGCTTGCGCTTCGTGACAAGGTTTCGGATCGCGTCGGGCGCGAACGTATACGCCCCTAGCAGCAGGCCGACCCAGAACAGTACTGTCGCGGGTGTCGCTAGCCCGGACCAGCCCAGCGCCAGGCCTACGCAGAGGGCTACGCCGGAGAAGATCGGCAGTAGCAACTCGGGGTCCTTCCACCATGGCCGATCGAGTTCTTCGATCTCATTGGCGGGTTCGTGTTCGCATCCACACGCCGAGCTCATGCGTCCTCTCCCTTCTCGCCGCAGCCGGGCACGGAGCACTCAGGGTCGATGCACGGGGCGTTTTCGTCGACAGCCAACGTCGCGTTCACTAGCGCGTCGAGCGCTGCCGCGAGGTGCGGATCGGCGATTTCGTAGTGTGTCTTGCGGCCCTCCGGCTCGGCAACGACGATGCCGCAGTCACGCAGGCAGGTCAGGTGGTTCGAGACGTTTGAGCGGGTCAGGCCCAGGTCGCGCGAAAGTACGGCCGGGTAGCTCGGGCCGTCGAGTAGTGTCATCAGGATTCTGGAACGCGTCGGATCCGCCATGGCCCGGCCGAGCCGGTTCATGACGTCGAGGCGTGAAGCAATAGTCAGCATGTGCTGAACAATACATCGTGTGCTGAACTATTCAAAGTGTGCTGAACTGACAGTTACGCGAAGGTCCTGCGACCTGCAAGAATTAGTCGATGGGATAGCAGATGACTGATCCTTTGTGGTTCGGCTGCCGCCCAACGCGGGAGCGACGTGGGTGGCGAGGTTCTCGAGAAAGTAACTTTGCAACTACATACCGTTGAATTTAAGTACAACGTGTAGCTAAGGGCCTTATTAATAGCGTTTGACAACACGCGCTCCTATTTGCCGTCGTATCTCACGAGACGCTGACGTGGATGGCCGCACCATCGACCTGCAGCCTCAGGACTGTGAAGTCATTGCAAAGCAGCGTGGCTTGCACGTTGGACATAGGACATAACGACGTCGATCAGTCCATTTCCGCGTCAAAGAAGAATGTGGCTCGCCCCAACTACGACGCCATGGTGGCATCCCTCGAACGCGGCGAAATCGACGCGATCATCTGCTGGGACCTCGCTGGACAGTCCGATCGGTCGGACAGAATTACTCCCGCACCCCAGCGTAATCAGGGGTGCACCTTAAAAACATTCGGAGGTGGGGGTAACTCCCCCTCGTTGCCCAGAGACAAAATACGCCAGTGGCGTCTGTATGACGCCCCGAAGGTAGGACAAATTCCAATCCAGAGAGGTCTTGCACTGTTGCGGTGCGGTTGTCTTCTTTCTCACCGTATTGCACCCTGTGAAATTAATTGGATACGATAGAACCATGTTGATTTCAGGTTCCGTTTTCATGCGGCCGCTCACCAACCGCTAAGGCGGTTTTCTCCCTCCCGCGGGTCAAAAACCGCTCCGGTCCTTTAGCCGGGCGGCCATTTGCCATGCCCGGCTCCGTTTCAACTCCACGGAGCACACCTGATGTCTACATACGGATACGGCCGTCACGAACATGGCCAAAATTTTCTCACAGACCAAAAGATCATCAACACCATCGTCGATCTTGTAAAACAAACCACCGGCCCCATCATCGAGATCGGGCCGGGAAGCGGTGCCCTCACTCACCCGATATCCCGCTTGGGGAGGGCAATAACGGCAGTTGAGGTAGACGCAAAACTAGCTGCCAAACTCACAAAAAAGACCGCCTCGGCGTCGGTCGAAGTGGTCCATGATGATTTCCTTAACTTCCCGTTACCCGCCACTCCCTGCGTCATTGTGGGAAACATTCCCTTTCACCTCACCACTGCCATTCTTCGAAAGTTGTTGCATGCGCCGGCATGGACTGACGCTGTACTCCTCATGCAGTGGGAAGTCGCTCGCCGCCGGGCCGGGGTAGGCGCAAGCACGATGATGACGGCTCAGTGGTCCCCATGGTTCACGTTTCACCTTGGTTCCCGAGTACCAAGGTCTGCTTTCCGTCCACAGCCTAACGTTGACGGGGGGATCTTAGTGATCCGCCGGGTGGGTGACCCGAAGATCCCGATAGAGCAACGCAAAGCCTTTCAGGCTATGGTGCACACCGTTTTCACCGCCCGGGGACGCGGGATAGGGGAAATTCTCCGAAGGGCAGGGTTGTTTTCATCACGTTCAGATACACAATCATGGTTGCGCTCGCGAGGAATCGACCCCGCAACCCTACCCCCCAGATTGCGCACCAGCGACTGGATCGATCTCTTTCAGGTGACTGGTTCCTCTCCATCGCACCATCGGCCAATTTCACAATCGGGAAGTAGTCAACGCCCTCCTCAACGCAAAAAACGAGGCCGGCGGCGTTAATCTCCCCGCCACCCAAACCGAAATCCACCAGTAGTAGTGGACGACCAGTGCTGGTCTACCGTGAGCCGGGTTATGACAGTGACGTGTTCTCGTCGGGCACAGTCATAGTTCCCGGCGTTGCCGGCGACAGGGTTCTATACCCAGCAGCGGGGCCGATCAAAATTACCCGCACGGGGAACGACCCTGCTGGTGGTTTCGATTTTGATGGAAGCGAGGAGATTAGCCCCTCGACAACTCCCCGTAGCTGGCGAACAGTAGCTCCTGGCGCTGGCGCTCGTTGGTGAGTTTGCGTGCCACACCGAAAGCTTTATTTACTTCTCGGTCCATTTCGTCGTGAGCCTTGAGCAGAGTTTGGTCCATCGCTAACGGGTTGTAGTGCTCCGCGAGTGACCCCTCGGGGTGCCGCTCGCGGGCCCGCAGTACCAACTGTCCAGCGTCGATGATTCGCTGCTGCGCTTTCTCATCTAGTTCACACGGAGCTGGTCCGAAGGAGTAGCTCCCGGTGTACTCCGAAGAACGGAAAAATGAATAGTGGGGATACATCGACTTCCATTTTCCATTCTCCCGGCTCAGAGTATTGAGGGGGCTGGGACCGGGTCCGTAAACCCTTTATGTTTTCCACGCACAGCGGTTTATAGCGACGATCCCTATAGGTTTTCCGCAGAACCTATATGTATTTCTGTGCACCCCCATGTTGTCCGTTTTAGCGGTATTTCGTTGCTACTTCCGCACTTGCGAATAAAATGGTTATTTATCGCCGACACTCCGTGGAGTTCAAGTTCAACGTGTAGTGCTTAACCTCTGCGAGGAACTCTTTGATCCCGGGACGTGAAGGGGCTGGGGCTATTGTGCTCCCCCGAACGCTACGGCCCGGGGGCACGAGGCTGTGTCGCAGGTGCAAGCGAGAGGACCAGGAGCGAAACACAGACCGCTGAGTCGACGCAGTCACGGTAAAGACGGAGCCGTCTAGGCGGTGCTCGAGGTTGCGCGAGATACGGTGACGCTGGGCGTCGGTAAGCGATGCGCATTCGGCGACATCGATGGAAAGCTGGACTTTGCCGTCCGTCGTGTTGACGCCCTGGCCGCCTGGAGTCGACGATTTCGCGAAACGCTCCGCGAGATCGGCGGCGATGACCGCACCGTCGGGGATCCCCGGGCCGGGCGCTATGGTCAGGTCGTTCATGCCGCCCAGCCTAGGTGCCCACAACCCTTTCTCGTCTCGGCGGAAGCGGAGACCGCGTCGCGACGGCCGGGATCCAGCCTCAGTATTATCCTCGTCACCGGTTGATTCGAACGCTTTTTGCTCCTCCTTCTCCCGTCGGGCTTCGATTTCAGCGGCCTCCGCAGGTGGCAGTGATCGCTGGATCCGCTCGAACTACCGGTTCCGATCAGCGGTCGAAGGATTTTCACAGCAGCCGGACCTGCGGCGCCGGTGCCGCCGCCGTAGCCTGACGAGCATCCCCGCCATGACGGCCATCACGACGGCGGTCCCGGCACCGATGATCCAGGGATTACCGAGGAGCCCACCGACGCCTGCGAGTGCTCCGCCCGCCGCGATGAACGGCAGGCCGCAGCAGAGCAGCGACGGAAGCGCGCAGCATGCCAGCAAGAGCAGCCCGGTCACTGCAGCGACGACGGGACCGGCGCGCCATTCGTCGCGGTCCTGATCGGCGCTCATCGTCTGCTTCAGGATGAGATCTCCCCGATTGCCTGCGTTGCCGTTCATGCGCAGCACGACAGCAGCGACGGGTCGGTGGTGAAGGCCTTCGCGGCGATCCGGATGCCCTCGGCCATGGTCAGGTAGGGGGCCCAGGCGTTGGCGACCTCGGCGACGGTCCTGCCGAGCACGTGGATGCCTGCGGCGGCGAGCTCCCCGGCGTCCTTGGCGACGGCGGTCAGGCCGAGGATCTCGTTCGTCTCGGCGTTCACGACGATCTTGATGAACCCGCGGGTGTCGCGGTTCACCAAGGCGCGGGGCACGTGGTGCAGGGGCAGGACGCGGCAGTTGCAGCGGATCCCCGCGGCGAGGACGTCCTTCTCGGTCATCCCGACCGCGCCGATCGCGGGCCCGGTGAACGTCACCCGCGGCAGGCGGGCGTAGTCGACGGACCGGTCGGCGTCGGCGAACGCGTTCTCGGCGACGAGGGTGCCGTGGTGGGCGGCGACGTAGACGAACTCGGGGTGCCCGGTCACGTCGCCCGCGGCCCAGACCCGCGGGTTCGAGGACTGCAGCCGGTCGGAGACGACCACCTCGCCGGAGTCTCCGGTATTCACCCCGACCGCATCGAGGTTCAGGCCATCGGTGACGGGACGGCGTCCGAGGGCGACCAGGACCTGGTCGGCGCGGAACTCCTGCGAGCCGCCGGACAAGGCGGCGGTCACGACGGCCTCGCCTCCCGTGCCGCGGGAGACCCGGGTGGGCACTGCGCGGCTGACGACGCGGATGCCCTCGTCGGCGAACACCTCCTGGAGCGCCTTCGACACCTCCGGCTCCTCCTTCGACGCGAGCCGGGACCGCACGAGCAGCGTGACCTGCGAGCCGAGGCGGGCGAACAGCTGCGCCTGCTCCAGGGCGACGTAGCCGCCGCCGAGCACCAGCAGCGACTCGGGGACCTCCGTCAGCTCCATCGCCGTGGTCGAGGTCAGGTATCCGGTCTCCTCCAGGCCGTCGATCGGCGGTGCCCACGGGCGAGAACCAGTCGCGACCAGGTAGTGGTGGGCCTCGATGGTCTCGACGCTTCCGTCGGATCCGGCAACATCGAGAACCGGCGCATCAGGGGTGCCCACGAACGAGGCGTCGCCGCGTCGGACCTGCCAGCCGTAGGAGTCGGCGACGTCGGCGTACTTCTCGCCGCGCAGCGACTCCACCAACGCTTGCTTCCCAGCGATCAGCGCGGGCATGTCTACGGGATCCGCCGTCGTCGCGATCCCGGGGAACCGGGTTGCGGCGTCGACCGCGACGTGCCGCGCGCCGGCCGCGGCAATGAGCGCCTTCGACGGGACGCAGCCCGTGTTCACGCAGGTGCCGCCGAGCGTCCCGCGCTCGATCATCACCACCGACTTCCCGAGCGTGCTGGCGCGGATCGCAGCGGCGAACGCGCCGCCTCCCGATCCGATGATGGCGAGATCGTACTTCGTAGGCATCGCTGCTCCTGTCAACTCTTGGCTTTCTGCTCTGTCTCAGCCATACTGGACCTTCCAGTGCAGGGGAAGGTCAAGCGCGGCCACGGAGGGAGACAGTAATGTGGATCGGAGAACTCGCCGAGAGGGCGGGCACTACCGCGAAGACCCTTCGCTTCTACGAGGAACAGGGCCTTCTGCCCCCGACCGAGCGCACGCCGTCCGGATACCGCGACTACGCGCCCGAGACGGTCGCTCGGATCGACTTCATCCACCGCGGCCAGGCCGCGGGCCTCACCCTCGCCCAGATCCGCCAGATCCTCGACATCCGCGACGGCGGCCATGCGCCCTGCGAGCACGTGCGCGACCTGCTTGACGTGCGCCTCGCTGAGATCGAGCAGCAGATCGCGCAGCTCTCCGTGCTGCGCGACACTATCGCGGACCTTAGCCAGGAAGCCGCGCACCCGGATCCTGAAACGTGCAGCACCGATCAAGTGTGTAGGTACTTGTAGACGGCGGGAGTCAATGACTCAAACGCTACAACCCCGATATGCGCTAGCGCATGTCGATGCCGCCGGTGCCCACCTCGATGATTTTGGTGGTGGCCGCGATAGCACACAGCAGCGGCATCGGGGCGGAGGCCTGCAGCGCGAAGTGGTGGACTCGGAAGGACGCGTTGTTCACGCCGATTTCGTCCGCAGCCTGGGTGATCTCCAGACGAGTCTTGGCGATCTTTTCCGCAGATGGCCCGCACTAGCTGCCGAAGGCGTAATGCCCGAAGCTTAAGAAGCCGAACGCTTTCATTGGATAACACTCCTTTTGATGGTGTTAACGAGAGGGAGTAACTTTGCAACGATATACCGTGGAGTTCAAATTTAACGTGTAGCGTTATTGACGCTTCGTGTTATGGGGGATAGGGCGAAGCATGATTTATTCGTTCGGGAATCGACAAACAGAACTGGTGTTTCTGCGTGAGCCGGTTCCGAAATTGGATCTTCGGATCCACACGTCGGCGAACAAGAAACTCCACCAGCTCGATGCGGCAGTCTCCCTTGACTCCCTCGGTATGCCGCCCGGGAACCGCCTAGAGGCGCTCAAGGGCGACAGGAAAGGGACTTTCAGCATCCGGGTCAATGACCAGTGGAGAATCACTTTTCGCTGGACGAGCGCGGGGCCCGAACAAGTGACCATCGAGGATTATCACTAAGGAACGCCATGTCGGAGAAGCTTTATCCGCCGATTCATCCTGGAGAGATTCTTCTCGAGGATTTCATTGAGGGATTTGAAATCACCCAGCACAAGCTTGCCGTATCGATCGGGGTGCCCCCTCGTCGTATCAACGAGATCGTGCACGGGAAACGCGGGATTACGGCTGACACCGCGCTTAGGCTCGGAAAGTTCTTTGGCGTCGAGCCTATGTTCTGGATGAATCTGCAGAACCAGTATGAGATTGCGGTGGCGGAGGACAAGGCCCTTGCCGAGATCGAGCGGATTCAGCCGGTCCAAGCTGCCTCGGCGTAGACCCGACCTAGGGGATTTGGGGCCGCCGCCTCGTGGACTTGAGCTCCGAGCGCCGTTTCTTCGCTTCGAGTCGGCGCCGCACCGAGCCCCGTGTCGGCTTCGTCTTACGCCGTGGGGGAGGAGGCGGGGCGAGGGCCTCGCGCAACAGGGTGGCCATGCGTTCGCGTGCCTCAGCTCGGTTGCGCACCTGCGACCGCTGGGTCGATGCAGTCACGGTGAGGACGGAGCCGTCCATGCGGTGCTCGAGGTTGAGGAAGATGCGGCGGCGTTGGGCGTCGGTAAGCGATGCGCTTTCAGTGATATCGATGGAAAGCTGGACCTTGCTGTCGGTCGTGTTGACGCCCTGGCCGCCCGGACCCGACGACTTCGAGAACCTCTCCGTTAGGTCGGCAGCAGCGATGACTGCACCGTCGGGGATCCCCGGGCCGGGCGCGATGGTCAGGTCGTTCATGCAGCCCAGTTTAGGTGCCCTACGAGTCGTTCTTGTCTCGGCGGAAACGAAGACCGCGTCGCGACGTAATCGTAATACGGAAAAGGGCTTGGCGGCTCGGGGGAGGTGATTGTCTTTCGACAATCCGTGGAGCTCAAGCTCAACGTGTAACGAGGGGCGTTAAGGTGGTGATTGTTGACTACTACTGACAAGCTCTCCCTGTTGGTGAGTTTGCGGAGACACAACTGGTCGGGCATGTGCCCGATGAGGTGAGAAACGATACTGAAGCGTCACTTCCGGGAGATTATGGAGGGATGATCGATTGGCTGAGCATCACACGGCCATCGTCGTCGGTGGTGGCCAGTCCGGCCTAGCCACGGCATACTACCTGCGGCGCTTCAAAGTGGACTTCATGATCTTGGACAACCAAGAGGAACCCGGTGGAGCGTGGTTGCACACGTGGCCTTCACTGACACTTTTCTCCGCCGCGGAGTTTTCCAACCTGCCCGGCTGGCCTATGCCGCGGTACCCGGGGTACCCGCCGGCAAGTCATGTCATCGACTATCTGGAAAGCTACGAAAAACGCTATGAACTCCCGGTTAGGCGCCCAGTGCACGTTCACAGCGTGTCCCATGACGAAGGGATGTTCTACCTAGATACGAGCGCCGGTAAATTCACAGCGGAACACGTTATCGCGGCCACAGGTACGTGGTCCGCGCCCTTCGTGCCCCACTATCCCGGTACCTTCCAGGGACGCCAGTGGCACTCGTCGTCCTACCCCGGTCCCGAACCATTCCGCGGGGCGAAGGTCGCGGTGGTCGGTGGGGCGAACTCGGGTGCCCAGATCGCCGCAGACCTCATCGGGACGTCGGAGGTCACATGGTTCACACGTGAGCAACCGCGCTGGATGCCTGACGACGTCGATGGCCGCGATCTCTTTCTCAACAGCCGCCGCCGGATTCTTGGCGGCGGTTCCGGACCGGACCTCGGGGACATTGTCGCGCTTCCTCATCTACGTGAGCTCCGCAACTCCGGTCAGCTCACCGCTACCCCCATTTTCGATAGCTTGAGCGAGCTCGACCACGACCACCTGATCTGGTGCACTGGTTTTCGTCCGGCCCTCGCTCCATTCCGCCACCTCATGCGCGACCGCGAACCTGAGGTGGAGAATTTGCATCTAGTCGGTTACGGCAACTGGACCGGCGACGGCTCGGCAACGCTGATGGGTGTGGGGCCCTTTGCCAAACACACCGCCCAGGTAGTTGCGGGCCGTGTCGATGAAGCTCGGCATCACAAGTTTTGAGATGACGCTTGGTCCCTGATCAGCTCGATCCTTCCAAGATCCGCGTTGGAGAGCCAGCGCGCTGGGCGAAAGTGTGGCTCAGCGCTTCGCTTGCGCGGCCCGCAGGCCGTTCAAAATCACGATGACTTCGGCGACCTCGTGAACCAACACGACGGCGGCCAGACCCAGCACGCCGCTGATCGCAAGCGGCATCAACACGATGATGATGGCCAGAGACAGCACGATGTTCTGGTTGATGATCCTGCTGCCTCGGCGGGCGTGCTGTAGCGCCTGCGGGATCAGCCGGAGGTCGTGGCCGGTGAAGGCGACGTCAGCGGACTCGATCGCGGCGTCGGAGCCAGTTGCTCCCATCGCGATGCCCACCGTAGCGCCCGCCAGTGCCGGCGCGTCGTTGATGCCGTCACCAATCATCGCCGTCGGCGTCTTGGAGGAGAGTTCGGCAACGATGCTCGCCTTGTCCTCCGGGCGCAGCTCGGCGCGCACGTCGTCGATTCCGGCGATTCCAGCCAGTGCCCGGGCGGTGCGAGTGTTGTCACCGGTGAGCATGCTTACTTCCACGTCGTTGGCGTGCAGGGTCTGCACGGCTTCGGGCACCTCGGGCCGCAGCTCGTCGCGGACCCCGATCGCCCCGGCAAGGGCGTCATCGACGGCGACCAGGACGCAGGTCTGCCCCTCGGACTCCATGAGCTCAACATCGGCCTTCAGTGGCCCGGCGTCGATCCATCGGGGGCTGCCCACCAGCACCCGTCGGTCTTCGACGGTGCCGCCGATGCCATGACCGGCTTCCTCGCTGATGTCCAGGGCAGCGGGCGCTTCGGGCTCCGCCGCCGCGATCGCCGCGGCGAGGGGGTGCGTCGATTGCTGCTCAACTGCCGCCGCGAAAGTAAGCACCTGCGCCCGATTGAATCCGTCTGCCGGGACCACGTCGGTAACCTCGGGCTGGTTGCGGGTGAGGGTTCCGGTCTTGTCCACCGCTAGGTGACGGATGCCGCCGAGCCGCTCGAATGCCGCGCCGGACTTGATGACCACGCCGAACTGGCTGGCTGCCCCGATCGCGGCCACGACTGTCAGCGGCACGGAGATTGCCAGCGCGCATGGCGACGCTGCGACCAGGACCACCAACGCTCGGGTGATCCACGTCTCGGGGTCGCCCAGCAGCGAGCCGATCACGCCGACTAGCACCGCCAGGATCATCACCCCGGGCACGAGGGGTCGGGCAATCCGGTCGGCGATCCGGGCGCGGTCGCCCTTTTCCGCCTGCGCCTGCTCGACTAGGTCCACGAGTGTGGTCAGCGAGTTGTCCGTTCCAGCTGCGGTCGTCTCGACCTCCAGCGAACCGGCGGAGTTGATCGCTCCCGCGGGCACCTCGTCGCCGGGCGCGACCTCCTCCGGAATGGATTCTCCGGTGATCGCTGAGGTGTCAAGGTTGGAGCGCCCAGACCGAATGATGCCGTCCGTGGCGATCCGCTCCCCGGGGCGCACGAGCATCAGCTCGCCAGCCACGAGGTCCTTCGCTGCGATCTCGACCGCCGTGCCGTCGCGTAGCACCGTCGCGGTCTGCGGTACCAACTTCAACAGTGCCCGCAGTCCGCCCTGGGCCCGGTCCATCGCCTTGTCTTCCAGTGCCTCGGCGATCGAGTACAGGAACGCTAGCGCCGCGGCCTCTCCGATGAAGCCGAGGATCACCGCACCGACCGCGCTGATCGTCATCAGCAAGCCAATGCCGAGCTTGCGCTTCGTGACAAGGTTCCGTATCGCGCCGGGCGCGAAGGTATACGCCCCTAGCAGCAGGCCGACCCAGAACAGTACTGTCGCGGGTGTCTCCAGCCCGGTCCAGTCCAACGCGAGGCCTATGCAGAGGGCTACGCCAGAGAAGATTGGCAGTAGCAACTCGGGGTCCTTCCACCATGGCCGATCGAGCTCTTCGATCTCATTGGCGGGTTCGTGTTCGCATCCACACGCCGAGCTCATGCGTCCGCTCCTTTCACGCCGCAGCCGGGCACGGAGCACTCAGGGTCGATGCACGGGGCGTTTTCGTCGACAGCCAACGTCGCGTTCACTAGCGCGTCGAGCGCTGCCGCGAGGTGCGGATCGGCGATTTCGTAGCGAGTCTTGCGGCCCTCTGGCTCGGCGACGATGATGCCGCAGTCGCGCAAGCAGGTCAGGTGGTTCGAGACGTTCGAGCGGGTCAGGTCCAGGTCGCGCGCAAGCACGGCTGGGTAGCTCGGGCCGTCTAGTAGGGTCATCAGGATTCGGGAGCGCGTCGGATCGGCCATAGCCCGGCCGAGCCGGTTCATGACGTCAAGGCGTGAAGCAATAGTCAGCATGTGCTGAACTATACAGTATTCACTGAACTATTTAACACGCACTGAACTGACATTGGAGCGAAGAGCTTGCAACCTGCGGGAATTAGTCGATGAGATAGCCGGTAACTGGGCCTTCGCGGTTCGGCTGCCAACCCAACGCGGGGGCGACATGCGTGGCGAAGCTGTCCAAGATCTTCACGTTGACGTCCACGCCCATCCCGGTGGGGATGGTGTTAACGAGAAAGTAACTGTGCAACGAGATACCGTGGAGTTCAAGTTTAACGTTTAACGCGATACGTTATTGACGCTTCGCGTTATGGGGGGATAGGGTGAAGCATGATTCAGTCGTTCGCCAACAAGGACACTGAGCGTTTGTGGAATCGAGATAGGGTGCCCTCGATCGATTCCCGCATTCACTCAGTGGCGCTGCGTAAATTGCGTCAGCTTGGCTATGCACAAAGCCTTCAAGAGTTGCGGATTCCTCCTGGAAACCGTCTCGAGGCATTGAAAGGCGATCGGCAGGGTCAGCACAGTATTCGAATCAACAACCAGTGGCGGATCTGTTTTCGGTGGTCCGCCGCGGGGCCAGAAGAGGTTGAGGTCGTTGACTACCACTGACAAGCTCCCTCCGGTTCACCCCGGCGAGATCCTCATGGAGGACTTCCTCAAGGGGATGGGGATTACGCAGCACAAGCTTGCTGTTTCTATCGGCGTTCCCCCTCGCCGGATCAACGAAATCGTCCACGGCAAGCGCGCTGTCACCGCTGACACAGCCCTTCGTTTGGCGAAGTTTTTCGGGATGAGCCCCCAGTTCTGGCTCGGGTTGCAGACCCAGTACGACCTGGACGTGGCGGAAGACAAGATCCTCGCCGAGATTGAACAGATTCAGCCGGTCCAAGCTGCCTCGGCGTAGACCCGACCTAGGGGATTTGGGGCCGCCGCCTCGTGGACTTGAGCTCCGAGCGCCGCTTTTTCGCTTCGAGACGGCGCCGCACCGAGCCCCGAGTCGGTTTCGTTTTGCGCCGCAGGTGAGGAGGCGGGGCAAGCGCCTCGCGCAACAGGGCGGCCATGCGTTCGCGTGCCTCGGCGCGGTTGCGTACCTGCGACCGTTGAGTCGATGCAGTCACTGTGAGGACTGTTCCGTCCATGCGGTGCTCGAGGTTGCGCAAGATGCGGCGTCGTTGTGCGTCGGTAAGCGATGCGCTTTTGGCGATATCGATGGAAAGCTGGACCTTGCTGTCCGTTGTGTTGACGCCCTGGCCGTCCGGCCCCGAGGCCTTCACGAAACGCTCCTTCAGGTCGGCGGCGGCGATGACCATTCCGTCGGGGGTCCCCGGGCCGGGCGCGATGGTCAGGTCCTTGATGCCGACCAGACTACTTAGAGTTCTTTTCTCATCAGATCCGTTGCGCCATATCCGGGTATTGCACGACCACTCCGTCACCGTCGACTTCTAACTCGACATCGACCCCGCGCGTTCCGCTCGCATAGCGGACGGTCTTTGAGTCGATTGAGCTGTAATACTGGTCCGAGGCGATTACCTGAAGAGACGGCATATCAATCCACGCCATGATGAGTTGAGTCTTCGGAACCTGCGTTTCCAATAATCCCAGGCGCCGAATGGGCATTGTGTTTGTGAGAGGACAAAGACCGAGATCGCAATCCAGAGCGGCGCTCAGGTCGGCTGACTGCGCGATTCCGGGGGAAGGCAGATCGGAAGGCTGGGTGCCCTTTTCATTGGTCTCCGATGACCATATGCCTTGCTCTGACCTGACCAGGTTGAGGCTCCGCTCCCAGCCGTCTCCCTCAACCGTCACTGACACACTTTGGGTCACCCAGTTCTCAGTGGCTTGCAGCTCCCACCTGGCTTCGTATCCCTCGCCGAACTGCATTCCGGTGGCTGTCAGCCCGGATCCGAAGAATTGAATTGCAGCATCGTTCCGGATGAGGGGGTTGTCGACGTGCTCCCACTTGTAGATGCGCTCCATGATGCTGACTCTACATTGCGGATTGCGCGAAAGGGCTGGTGGAATTCGTTTGCAGCTATGTGGAATTCAAATTTGACGTGTTACTAGGCAGTGGGGCCGCCCACACAGAACTCGTTGCCCTCCGGATCCTGCATGACAGTCCAAACGAGTCCTGGTGCCTCGTGGGCACCGAGTTCGGTAGCGCCCAACCCCTTGAGGCGCTTTACCAAGGTTTCGCGCTCCGCCCCGCTAACGTCGATATGCATACGATTCTTCCCAGGCGTGGGCTCCTCAACGCGTTGAAAGCCCAGTGCTGGAGTGGAATCAACCATCACGAAATCGCCGTAGTCGCCAGCGATTTCGCAACCAGTCGCAGAGGACCAAAACTCAGCGAGTGTGGACGGATCGTGGCAGTCGAAGGTGATCTGTCGGATGACAAAATTAGCGTCGCTCATGGTCTCCATTTTCGGTGGTCGTTTGCGTACCTGCAAGGTTTCGCCGGAAAGCCGTGTACCCGTTAAAGGAGACCTTCAGGAACGGCTCCAACAGCATCGGCGTAGACCCGACCTAGGGGATTTGGGGCCGCCGCCTCGTGGACTTGAGCTCCGAGCGCCGTTTCTTCGCTTCGAGTCGGCGCCGCACCGAGCCCCGTGTCGGCTTCGTCTTACGCCGTGGGGGAGGCGGTGGCGCGAGGGCCTCGCGCAACAGGGTGGCCATGCGTTCGCGCGCCTCGGCGCGGTTGCGTACCTGCGACCGCTGGGTCGATGCAGTCACTGTGAGGACTGTTCCGTCCAGGCGGTGCTCGAGGTTGCGCAAGATGCGGCGTCGTTGTGCGTCGGTAAGCGATGCGCTTTTGGCGATATCGATGGAAAGCTGGACCTTGCTGTCCGTTGTGTTGACGCCCTGGCCGCCCGGCCCCGAGGCCTTCACGAAACGCTCCTTCAGGTCGGCGGCGGCGATGACCATTCCGTCGGGGGGTCCCCGGGCCGGGCGCGATGGTCAGGTCCTTCATGCAGCCCACCCTACAAGCAGTGCAGGGGGCTACTTGACGGACGTGTGACCGCCTACACTGGCGGGCATGAAGACATCGCTCTATGTTTCCTTCCCCGGCAATGCCCGCGAAGCGCTCGAGTTTTACCACGAGGTCTTCGGCGGCGAACTCGATATCATCACCTACGGCGAGCAGCTCGACCGCGGCGCGC
The DNA here is from genome assembly GCF_025144155.1 of Corynebacterium sp. p3-SID1194. Classification (NCBI taxonomy): domain Bacteria; kingdom Bacillati; phylum Actinomycetota; class Actinomycetes; order Mycobacteriales; family Corynebacteriaceae; genus Corynebacterium; species Corynebacterium sp. p3-SID1194. The sequence continues at coordinate 75,856 of NZ_JALXWY010000005.1, read as the reverse complement.
AGTTCCCGTTCGACCCGCCCCGCGACGCAGTTGCGCACGGCACCCTGACAGGCCCGTTCACATTCGGCGGCGGCGACGACCTGCAGAACAACGCCGATGTTCTCGACCGCGGCGTCTTCGGCTTCACCGCAGAGGTGGATTCGGTGGAAGAAGGAGAGCTGCTCATCGAGAAATTCACCCGTGGCGGCGGCAAGGTCACCATGCCGTTCGCGCAGGCCCCGTGGGGTGCGCACTTCGGCGTCGTCGAGGACAAGTTCGGTCTGGCCTGGAACATCACTACTGGCGACGGCCGGTAGGGCCAGGGACGGGCGGTGTCCCGTCGTAAAGCAACTGCGCTACCGGCGACCCGGCAGCACGACGGAAGGGTACGTGCGCACGTAACCGACCGCGATGATGACCAGCGCGGCGAATGCGCCGATGACGGTCTCCGCGGTGCGGGCCAGCAGCATCGGGGCGATGGGGGCTGCGTCGACGGTCTGGACCATGAGCAGAGCGGTAGGGGTGATGAAGGTGGCGGCGATGGTGTAATTCCGCGTCACGTACATCTCCGTGAGGTACTGCAGGACAATGATCCACACGACGATCTGCCAGCCGTGCAACGAGTGAGACAGGAGAAAGCCCGCTACGGCGATGCCGGTAAGGGTGCCGACCACGCGCTCGATTGCGCGGTAGTACTGCATCTTGAACCGGGAGTTGACCAGCGGCGCGACCGCGGCGACCATCGCCCAGTACGAGTGGGAGAGCGGGTCGAAAAGACTCACTGAGATGAGCCCCAGCGTGCCGGCGATGAGCGGCGAGAAGAAGAACCGGCTGGCTTCGACAGCCAAGCGCTGCCAGGGGAGGCGCGCAGCGCCCGGGGCGCGAGTCGGGACCTCGTTCGGTTTCGCGTTGCCGCCTGGCCCCTCGCCGATGAACTGGGACAGCTGACCGAGCACGAGGCACAGCAGTGCCGCGCTGCCGGCGATGGCGAAGGCCAGTAGAGGATGGACCGGGTTTCTCAGGGAGCCGACCGCCGCGACGGAGAACACCACGAAGACCGAACCAGACGGTTTCATGTCCGCCGACAATGCGATTGTCGCCCACAGCGAGGAGGCCAACGCCGTGACCACCATGAGCAACCAGGGGCTCAGGTCGAACCAGGCGATTGTCGCGCCGATTGTGACAGCGAGGGTCAAGGCGATCCCGGCGAGGATGTGGTGCTTCAGTCGTTTCTGGCGGGTTGCATGCCGGCCGTACACGCCGGTGAATGCCCCGAAGTTCGCGTAGATAGCCAGATCGATCCGTCCGATCGCCAGCAGCGTGAACATCGGGATGGCCACGCCGAGGGCCGTGCGGAATGCCGGGATATGGTCGCGCTGAGCAGGACCCATCTGGAACAGCGGATTGGACGTGGGCAACTGCGACCTCCTCGACACTGACCTAGCCGTGAATTCGTGGAACGTGCATCACTGTAACGAGCACCAGCAGCGGTCGCTTGGGAGGGTGGGACTGCCCTGATCACGGACTCGCTAAAGAAAAAGAAAGATCACGAACGGCACCAACGCTATTGACAGTCCGATAACACCGAAGACGCATCCGATCTGTGTCTTGAAGTCCTGCTCCTTGAATTTGAACGGCGCGAATTTCACCCCGGTTTCTTTCATTGCTTTGTGGATCTCGCTATCCAGGTTCGGTCCGCTCGTTCTGCGTTTGACCCATTTGCCGCGTTCGTCGCGCCACACCTCCCAGTTCAGGTCGGCCCTAAACGCCGTGCCCATGAAACCGGAGGTGAATTTGCTGGTCGAATTCGGTCCCTGTTCGGTGCCATGGCGAATGATGCGATCCTCGCGCACGAATCCTTCGGGACGGTCGTGCAGGATCACAACGCGCTCCTCGTCGAAAGCTTCTCTTTCGGTGGCGTATTCTCTGACGATATTGTCCCGGCGAGTCTGGATCACCATGCTCGAAGGTGTCGTCGTGATGGTGAACATCGTTCCGAGCAAACGTGGATACAAAGCTTGGGCGAGCGCAACGACGCGTGGACTGCCCCGGAACACCGGCGGCGGACCCCATTGACTCGGATCGGGGTGCGGCGTCACGTCTTCGGCGATATAAATCATTACGAAGACCACGGCGACAACGGTGAAAAGTGCTAATGCGATGAGCGCGATGATCCAGTTCATAGGCAGAATTCTATGCGGATTAGACTGCTAAAATGCGATGAGTTGATGGCGAACGGGCTCGCGCTCCGTGGCGGAGTCCGCGACTAGTTAGAAAGGTCCACCCTCGTGACTGAGAATTTCGATCCGAACCAGGTGCGCGTGGGAGACCCGGAGCGCTCGGAGGCGCTGGACCGGTTGGGGGAGCACTTCGCTAACGGTTACCTTGACGTCAACGAGTTCGAGGAACGCACGGGACGGGCAGCAGCGGCGCGCACGCGGGCGGATCTGACAGCGCTATTCGGTGACCTGCCGGGTGGTCAGGCACAGCAGGTACCTGTGCCAGCGACTAACGAGAACGGCTCGACGGTAGCGAACGCGGAGTACTCCGACCGTGAGCTTGATGAAGCGCTCGACCGGAAGAAGAAGCTGAACCGTGCGCTGGGCATCCTCTGGTCGATCACGATGGCAGCGTTTTTCCTCTGGCTCTTCGTTTTTGAGGGGGATTACTTCTGGGTGGTGTTCCCGGTGGCGGGTGTGCTCACCTGGGGCCTGTACTCGTACTACGACATTGGCGACGAAGAAGACGAGATGCTCGACAAGATTTTGGAGGACCGCGGCAAGGAGCGCGCGGAGCGTCTCCGCATCGCGCACGAGCGGCGCAAGGAGCTGGGCAAGTAGCTAGACGTGTAGTCCGCGGGAACGGCGGATGTGCCGGTTCACTAGGGCAGCCGCGGTCCCCGCGACGAGGAGCGCGGTGACTACCCACACGGAGTACAGACCGAACTCGACATAGCAGCGGCCACCGATCAGTGCGCCGCATGCGAGCGAGAGCCACAGTGCGAAATTGATCAGCCACGCGCTGTGCGAGCCGCCGAAGAACGCAGCGACGAAGCGCTGCGCCATTTTCACTAGTGTGCCGGTCATGTACGTCAGTGAGATGGACACCTCACCGTTGCGCTCGAACGTCGAGTTCATCGCGCCGACGGTGAACGAGAGGCTGTAGACCGCCAGGTCTTCGTGCCCGGTGGCCACCCACACCGACGCGATCGCCGATGTCAGACAGACGAACAACAGGATCGCTTCGCGGGTCCGGGTGCGCGGAAGGTGGCGGTGCCCGAGTTGGCTGATCAGTGCGCCGATGGCCACGCCGACGAGAAAGAGCACCATCAAGGTGCCGGCTTTGGCGGCGACGTCGAGGTGGCCGTCGTTAAGCGCCGCGGTGAGGCGCGTCGTGTTGCCGGACATGAATGACAGGAAATATCCGCCGAGGTACATGAATCCGAGAGCGTCGATGAAGCCCGTGATGGACGACAGATAAACAGCGAGGAGATGCTCGCCCGTGCGGTAACCCTTCATGCGATCTAGCTATAACATGCCACGGAACGATCCGGCCCACGCTGCGATTGTTACATTTATCGCAAAGAGAAGAAGGGCAGGATTCATGGCTATAAATCGTGTGAGCCGAGCACGGCCCAGCGATGCCGCCACCGTCGCGAAGCTATTGCACGCCTTCAACACCGAGTTCGACACACCCGTTCCCGACGAAGCGACGCTGACTCACAGGTGGGAAGCATTGCTTGCGCGCGAGGACGTCCTCGTCCTTCTCGCCGGCGAAGTCGCTTTCGCATTCTTGACCCTGCGCCCCACGCCCTACTGGGACGGCCCCCTCGCACAGCTCGAGGAACTCTACGTAGCACCCGCGCACCGAGGTCACGGCACCGGTAGCACGCTTATCGACGAAGCCTGCGCCCTCTCCCGCTCCCGCGGCGCCCAGGAGATGCTCATCAACGTCGACGAGATCGACCACGATGCCCGGCGCTTCTATGAGCGCCACGGCTTTTCCAACTACGAAATCGGACAGGACTACCGGATGCTGTGCTACATCCGGGAGCTGGAGGGCTAAAGCTCCTCGATCCGTCCTTGATCTTGGGTCAACATGAGCGCACCGAGCGGTAAACCCGTATCGGAGCGATAGGACATGTCGCGTTTGGTGACGATCAGCCTAATGCGCTTGCCCACGTACGGGTCCCACCGCGGGCTTGCGTCCGAGAATTTACTATTCGTGCCGAGTTCGACGAGCTCGTTGACGCGGCTGTAGTTTTGGTCGCCTGCCTTATTCGCCGTGAACTCGGTGGGCTCGTCCAAGACAAGCACGAAGTACCGGTCTGAGGGCTTGGCAGAGTCAGGGTTCGGGTGAGGATCGCCATTCAAGAGGTCTTCGGCGGTCAGCTTTTCCACCGTGCCGATGAACTCGAATTCTCCCGGCGCGAGGTCGCTCGGCTCGTCCTTGTCCTCCGCGGTATCAGCCTCCGCCTCGGCATCGGGCGCGGCATCGGCCTTAGTGTCACCGACGGCCTCCGGTTCTTCAGTCGCGTTCCCGCTTCCGCCGTCGCTCTCGTCGTCGGGGCCGAGCACAGTTCCGTCGTTGTATTGCGTGACGGTGACGATCTCGACATCGCCGGCAGGTTCCTCCGGCGCGGCCTGCGGAACCTCGGCGGATTCATTGCTGCCGCAGGCTGCGAGAAGCAGGGAGGCGCCGGTGATGACGCTGGTGAAACGCGTGGCACGGCGTCGAGAAGTCATGCGCTCAAAGTAGCACGGTTCAGACACACCGGAGAGGTCGTCTAAGGCTGGTTGCACGCCAGTGTGATGAGGGCCGTGGACATAGTTTAAATAGTTTCCGTGTTTACTAAACCTGAACTGGGGTTTTGTAGAGCAGGTCCCGGTCAAAGTGAAAGTAGATCCACGTGGCCTCTCGGGCGGGGGCGTGTCGGGGCGGGGCTGCCGAGACTGTTCGCTGGTGGCTCAGGCCACGAGCTCAAAGGGGATCGGCTCTCCTTCGATACCGTTGAGCACCACGGAAATGGCATGCGCGCCGGGGTAGAGGACCCGGGTGCTGGTGACAGCGAAAGGGTGCCGCTTGGTCAGGTCGCGTTCTTCGCCGGGGGCGAGAGTGAGCCGGCCGAGGCGGAAGGTGGTGGGGCGGCGGGTGCCGTTCTTCTTGAGGAAGTGGACGCGGTAGTCGACAAGAATGTCGCGGGGTTCATCTGAAGCGTTGATCACGCGCGCGGTGAGCTCGGCTTTCTCGCCGATCGCGACACGGGGCGGGAAAGCTGTGGCGACCAGCTGGATGTTGTCGGTGGCGGCGAAACCGACGGCAGCGAGTGCGGCGGGGTCGCCCTGCTTGATTAATCCGCGCAGGCCGCGCTCGGCGACCCAGGTGACCTCCGGGGACGGGGTCTCGGCGAGCCAGCGCTCAGCGGTGGCGACGGCGAATAAAGGGTGGGTGCGCGCGATGTCGTTGAGGTTATTGGCTACGGAGGTGCGCACATATAAAGAGGTATCTGCGTAGAGGCGGTCCAGCACCGGAATGATAGGTGCAGGATCGTCCAGAAACGGACGGTGAACGGGGGCCCAGGGGAGGCGGGGGCGGATGCCTTCCGTCGATAAGCGGCGCACGTTGTGGCTAGTCGAGCGCGACCATTCCTCGACGCGTTCCATAGTGAGCGCGGGGTAGTGCGTAAGGTACGGGCGCACGGCCCACTCGCCGGTGAACGCGCGGGTGAGCGCCTCGGTCGCGGCGAGGGAAAGTTCGGGGTGGTCGAGGCCGTAGTCCTCGATGAAGCGGCTTACGGGCCAAAGGTGGAACGCGTGGTTGAAATAGCCTTCGCCTTCCTCCAATTCGGGGCCGAGCTTATCGACGACCCCCGCCACCGCCTCCCCGTAATCCTCCGGCAACCGCTCGCGCAGGCCCTTCGCGAAAACCCCGACGCGGTCCTTGATCTCCAGGTCGTCGACGCGCGGGGCGATCCACGCCGCGTACTCCTCACCGTCGATACCCAGCTGGTTTCCCAGCTTGCGGGCGGTGTCGGCGCCGAAGAAGTACTTCATCTTCATGGCGGCCATTCTACGAATACCTGGTCGTTGAGGCGGTCGGCCTGGTCCAGGTGAGTGTCCTGACCGCTACTAGGCGCTTTTGGTGCTTTTCTTCTTGGCCGTCTTTTTCGTCGACTTCTTGGAGGCCTTCTCCGTGGTCTTTTTGACGGATTTCTTCGTTGATGTCTTCGCGCCCGCCTTACCGGATTTGCGGCCGAGGGAGGCTTCGAGCGCCGCCATGAGGTCGACGACATCAATTACGACCACACTGGGCTACTTTTCAAAGAGCGCCAGTGGGCTACATTTCGAAGAGCACTCACAGACTTCGCCACAGAGGAACTCTAGAACGAATTTGCCGTTCCGGTTGCGGAACCACGTCGCGTGGTAATGCTTTTGGTTAGTCAGTAGTGCTGGCAAGGAGGCTTAACTTATTTAGCCCCCGAGAAAGCACTACTTGCCCCGCTGGCAAGAACGTCGCCCACCTTCCCCCGGAGGTCGGGCGGCGTTCGCATTTTGGAAGCAGAACCCGCCACGGGAAATAATAGAAATCAAGGCAAATGCCTAGGAACAAAACTCGGGGCACTTCACCTCGGGCTCTCACCTATGCGCATAGCTATATGCCCTGCCAGCGCGAACATCCGCCTAATGCGCCTAAGTGGGGAAAGCGCTGGAAAAGTCAGAAATAAGCACTTCAATACCAACAAGTTTTCCATCGTGTCCGATGTCAAGAGAAGCTGCAAGTTCCCCATCGTCTAAAAACAGCGGAATAGAGCCTTTAACTATCCCTTCACCTTTCGCGCCGCTGATATTGAAGTATTGCGCATCGCTAGCGAAGGGGTCCGAATCATTCATTATTAAAAGACCTACCATAAAATCCGCATGACGGTTACGACATTGGCGTTGTCGTCGATAATAACTGCAAGATGCCCATTCTGAGACATGATCCACCAATTATTCTGCTTCTTCTGCCAGTGGAAGCTTTTTGGATGAGCAACGGCACCTTCAACCTCGTCGCGGGATATATTCCGTTCTCGCATGCGATCTTGGGCGTGTTGGCTATAGCTTGCAATGTAGTTGGGCGGACGGCTGCTATGGCCGTATGAAGTTACTACCCTTTCCGGAGTACCAACTGCGGTCGAAGATGCAGCTTGAGCGGGAGTTGCAAGGCTCAAAGGTAAAGCAAAGGTAAGGGCAGATAGGGTTAAGCGTTTTAACAAAGACATGTTTTTCCTCCAAAGTCAAAAGCTTGGATGACCCCAGTCTATCAAAAACCAATATCGATTAATGTTATAAACGAGATAATTGTGCAATATATAGTGATGTCGGGAACGCTTTACTGTCTAAGTCCCTGTCTTGTCCCTAGGAGTACACCCAAAATAAACAGTTCGGGAATACATTCGACGCATTTAACCCACTGTCCGCTAGGGCAGGTTCATGGGTAACGAAACAGGGCCGTCACTACCTCTAGACATTCCCGAATAATCAGAGGTGATTGTAAGCCAAAAAGTCGACTATGCGCGTGCTGGGTGAGCTTTTAGATCATGATCCGCACTTTGCCCATCGCTTTAGCCGAAACCCGTTCTACACAGGCAAGGCCCCTACCGCTGATCGTTGGTATAGGCAGCACAACCAGATGATGCGCCTTGGAGACTTGGTAAAGCAGGTGAGGGATATGGCAGGACAAGACCAGTTCGCCCCACCCCCGCGCCAACAATTCAGCTCTGGCCGCGAACTTATCAACGCGGTCAAGACCCGCCGCGAAGAAGCCCAAGCTTTCAAAGCCCTTGCCAGGGACGAAGACGCAGAAATTTCCGGAGGGCTCGACCAGTAGGACCCGGAACTTATCGACGGCGTACGCGTGCTCTGGATAGCCCAAGGTGTCGTAGGGCGCGGCGAAACAGCCTTTAAGCATGCGCTTAAACCTGGTTGTCGTAATTGGCGTGCGGGAAGGAAAGGGGAGCCGTGTCAGCGGAATCGGGTCGCTTCTTCTGGCGGTTCCCGACGATGCGACTGGTGAACTCTTCTATGCCGGGCGCGTGGAAACGCGGTTCACAACTCACCAGCTGCAGGCAATGGAGGAGAAATTGAGGGAAAAGAAGGTGGGGAAGGCATCGATAAGCGATGTGCCTGAAGTCGACCGTGACGGCGTGTGGTGGGTGGCCCCTGAACTCGTCGGTGAAGTCGCCCTAGCTGGTCGAACGCGCGACGGCAAGGTGCGGCATGCCGTGTGGCGTGGCTGGCGCGACGACAAGGATCCTGGTGAGGTTCGCTGGACAGACGAACTTCGGCGATGAATGAGAAAAAATTTTCGCCACAGTAAATAAAAGCCTGAATTCTAGTTTGGTTCGTACTATATTCCTCTACAAAGTAATCTAAGTCACGTATCAATCCGAGTGTGCTCCGCCGCAAAGGGGCGTGGCGAGGATACGAAACACGAAGAGGAATGAGGTACTTGCGTTGAGCACGAAAGTCACCGGCGGCGATGCAGACACACCGCGCACTGAGCGCGGGGGCAGGGTATTAAGGCCGCTTGAACGCCTGTTGATGTGGCGTCCGTTCTCCACGGTCGCACGCACCATTATCATTCTGGCACTCGTGTTCCCGCTGCTGTTCGCGGGCCTGTTCATGTGGGCGATGTGGGATCCGACTGGTTCGGTGCCCAACACCAAGCTCGCAGTGGTCAACAACGACAAGGGCGTTGACCGTGGCGAAGGGGCAGGCCTAGAAGAATTTGGCGCCGATGTCGTAGAGGGCTTGACCAGCCGGGACTACCTCGACTTCGACGTGGTCAATTCAGAGGATGCCAAAAAAGGCCTGATGACGGGCAAGTACCTGTTCACGGTGACGATCCCGGAGGACTTCTCCAAGAACGTGGTCACGGTCATCGACCCGGAGCCGAAGCAGGCCAATATCATGGTCGATTTCAACGACTACAACGGCAGTAACGGCGCGATCCTGACCGCGGGTCTGGTCCCGCAGATCCAATCCGAGGTCCGCGCCGAGGTTGCCAAGACGTATGCGGAGGAAGTTCTCGGCGGCATCAACGAACTTGGCGATGGTATTCGCGCGGCTGCCGACGGCTCGAAGCGCCTCGACGACGGTGTCGGCGAGCTCAAAGACGGTGGCAAGAAGGCTGTCGACGGCATCAACAAGCTCGACGACGGTGCGAATGAACTCCATGACGGCACGGGCCGGCTCGTCGACGGCACTGGTGAGCTGACCGACGGTGTCGGCGAGCTGAGCGATGGTGCTGGGCGTCTGGATGACGGCGCGAAGCAACTCAATGACGGTCTGTACCAGCTCGAAGACGGTACCGACCAGCTCGCCGACGGCGCACGCCAGATTGACGAGGGTGTGGACAAGCTGACCGGCATGCTGATCCCGTTGCTGGAGAACGTCCAGGGCGGTGTCGGTCAGCTCAAGCCCATCGTGGACACGCTGCGTCAATTCGGCCTGCACGCCGAGGCGGACAAGCTCGACGGTATCGTCAGCCAGCTCGACCCAGAAAACCCGGAGAACGTGGTCAACGACCTCAACCGTCTGCGCGACGGTACCGGCGAACTCTACGCGAACCTCTCCGACCCGGAGATGCCGTACCGCAACGGCCTGGACCGCCTCATCGACGGCTCCGATCAGCTCGTGGACGGCACGGGCCAGCTCACCGACGGTGTCTCCCGCCTCGAGGACGGCGCGAACCAACTGGACGACGGTGCAAGGCAGCTCAACGACGGCACTAGCCGCCTCACCGACGGCACGCAACAGCTTGTCGACGGTGGCGGGCAGCTCGAAGACGGCATGAACCGCCTGAAGGACGGCTCCGAGGAGCTGTCCACCAAACTCGACGAAGGTGCCGGCCGTGCGCCGAAGGTCAAGGCCATGGACAAGTCCTCCGAGCAGATCGCAGTTCCGATCATCTTCGACGAGGCGAACCTGCACCCGACGCAGGTCGTGGTTGACCCGGCAGACCCGACGAAGAAGGAGCCGTCGAGCGGTTTCTCCATCCTCGGCCTGATCGTGATCAACTTCCTGCTGATGGCAGTCGTGTCCATTCTTCTGCCGCACGCCATCGGTCGCCGCCACAAGGCGTCCAGCGCCGCCAGCCCGGTGCTCAGCGCATGGGCCCGCATGCTCGGAATCAACGTCGCGCTCACCGCGCTGCTGGGATTCGTGTCCATCACCCTCGGTTGGCGCCCGGAGAACTGGTTCATCATTGGTGCGGCGCTTCTGCTTATCGACGTCGCCGGCACCACCATCTTCCAGTTCTTCCGCGTTCTGTTCGGCCGAGTCGTCGGCGCGATGTTCAATATCGGCTTCTTCGCCCTGGGCCTGTTCGTCTCCAGTGCGGTCTGGCCGCTGTCCACCCTGCCGGCCCCGCTGGCATTCATGAACCCGCTGCACCCGATGAGCCACGCACGCAACCTGTTCGTTCGCTCGGTCGACGGCATCTACGACGGCACGTTCTGGATCGCCATCGTGGTCCTGCTGGTGTTCACCGCTCTGGCCCTGGGCGCGTCCATTGTGATCTACGACGCCCGCCGCAACGCGCTGTTCATCGATGATCCGAACGAGAACGAGCGCGAGCGCGCGAAGTACGAGCGCGAGGTCCGCGAAGGCGAGGAGCCGCTGCAGTCGGTGTTCTCCCGCTAGGCGCTGCTGGTCCTGCTGGTCCTTCCGGCCCTGCTAGTCCTAAGCCCCCGAGCTAATGCTCGGGGGCTCAGGTATTGACCGCATAGGGCACACCGGACGGAAGAAGGGCCCCAGTCGGGGCCCTTCTTGGTTTTGGGGTGGAGAAGTGGGGGTGGCTTACCAGGTCGCCACGAAGCGCATGAGAAGCTGGGCGATCGGGTCCGGGAACGGCTTACGCAGCCACTTGAGCAAGCGGTCGGTGAGGCTGACAGCGTAGTGCGGCACCCATTTGCCCCAGGGTGCGTTCTTGGTCAGGACACGCACTGCTTCGTCGGCGACGTCGCCTGGGGTGAGGTTCACGCCCATCGTCTTGACGGACTGGGCTTTGACGTTGGCGACCTGCGTGGCGGCCCAGAGGGGCATGAGGTCGTGGACGCGGATGTCGTCGTTACGCCATTCGACGCTGAGTGCCTCGGTGATGCCGTTGACGTAGAACTTCGTGGCCGAGTAAGTGGAGATCTCCGGCTGGCCGAAGATGGCGGATGCGGAGCTCATGTTGATCACCACTGCGCCCTTCGTCGCCTTGAGGTAGGGGAAGGCTGCCTGCGCGCCGAAGGTGACGCCGAGGCAGTTGATGTCCACCAGCGTGCGGATTTTCTCCGGATCCTGCTCGGTAAGCAGCCCGTCGATGATGATGCCTGCGTTGTTGAACAGGAAGTCGAGGCGGCCGCCGGTGTGGGACGTGAAGTCCGCCAGGGCGGTGTCCCACTCGTCGCGGTCGGTGACATCGAGGTGGCCGGTGATGAGCTGCCCGTCGGGGATGTCGCTGGTGCCCCAAGTGACGTCCTGGATGTCGTAGGCGCCGACGGTCCAGCCGAGGTTGAGTAGCCGTTGCGCTGTGGCTTTGCCGATGCCACTGGCGCCGCCGGTGATGAACGCGGCGGGGCGGGAGGCGGCGTCGGCAATGAAGTCCGCGGGCTTCACATAGGGGGTGTCGTTCGTGTCTTCATGAAATGGCTTGGCAAATGGATTCCACATAGAAAACACTCTAAATCCGGAATGCGTATGGCGTGGAACAAATGGCTCTTTAAATGTGCGCTACAGCACAGCGGGCTAGTTATCGCTCCATGTGCGGGTCTTCGCGAACATGGCGGCGACTGCGACGCCGAGGACGAGAACACCAGCGGGCAGCAGCAGTGCGACGCTCATCGCCTCAGCGAACGGCTCATGAAGGAACTCGGGAAGGGGACCTGTCTCCGAATGCCCCGCTGCGTCGTCGCCGAGACGCTGGGCGAGTTGCGAGGACATGGCAGCAGCCACAGCCGCCGAGCCGATGACAGCGCCGACCTGCCGCACGGTGTTGTACACGCTCGAGCCCGCGCCCGCGAGTGCCGGATCGAGGTTGCGAGTCGCGATCATGGACAGCGGCCCCCAGATCATCGAATTGCCCAGGCCGTAGAAGACGCTGATCAACAACATCCAGTACGGGCTGATCTGCGGGTCGGTGATCCATACTGTCGCAAAGATGCTTATCGACGTCACCGCCAGCCCCGTAATCGCGAACGGCTTCGGATCGTGCGTGTTCGTCTGTTTGCCGATGAATCCGGACAGCGCGCCGGAGACCAAACCCGAGGGCAGGAGCAGAAGCGCGGCCACCGTGGGGCTGAAATTCTGCACCCGCTGTACGTAGATCATTAGCGGAATAGCGAAGGTAGACACCGCAAAGCCCACGGTGGTGATCGCCGCGGAGGCGAGCGCGAAATTCCGGTCTGCGAACAGTGACAACGGCACGAGCGCGTCGCGGGTGGTGCGCGCCTGCCACAGGATGAATGCGGCGATGAAGACGGCACCGGTGACGATGAGCCCGATCGCGCGCGCATCCCAGTTGAAGTTGGAGCCTTCCTGGATGCCGAAGATGAGGCAGAACATGCCCACCGCAGATAAGGCGACCCCCAGCCAGTCGAGGCGGCGGGCAGTCAGCTCGAGCTTCGGCACGTTCTTCCAGGCCAGGAGCAAGCCGATGATGCCGAAAGGCACATTGATGATGAAGATCCACTCCCAGCCGCCGAGGTCCACGAAGATCCCGCCGAGCAGCGGCCCGACGATCGTGGCCACGCCGGCGACCGCGCCCCACACGCCCATGGCGCTGCCGCGCTGGGTGGGGGAGAACGTGCGGATCATCACCGACATCGTCTGTGGTGTGAGCATCGCGCCGCCGAGACCCTGGAAGGCGCGAGCCGCGATGAGCACTCCAACGGACCCTGCCAGCCCGCACGCCAGCGACGACACGGTGAACACCGCGAGGCCGAGCATGTACAGTCGCTTCGGTCCGAACCTGTCGCCGAGGCGTCCCGTGATGAGCAGCGGCACCGCGTATGCCAACAGGTACGCGCTATTGACCCAGATCACGCCGTTGTACGTGGCGTGCAGGCTCTCCGCGATCGCCGGGATGGCGACTGCGACGATGGTCGAATCCACCAGGATCATGAAGAAGCCGACCATCATCGACCACAGCGCCGGCCACGGGGAGCTTTGCGACGCCGAAACCTGTTGTGTCATTGCGCCTCCTGACCCCTTTATTCCAACACCGGCAATCTACCCCCTTCACACCGAATGGGTCTATCCCCGCTGGCCGACCGCACAAAAAGAACCAGCCCCTCCCCGGCGGGGAAGAGGGCTGGTTCTGGTTGAGTGCAGACTCAGCGCTGGATTAGATCTGGATGCCGAAGTCCTTCAGTGCGGCGTTGATCTGGTCGCGGACCGGTGCGAACTGCGGGACGAACGCCACGATGACGCCGGCGAGAGCAGCCAGCAGGCCGGTGACGCCGAGGCCGATCAGAACCGGCTTGGCGCTGGAACCGTCGTTGCTGGAACCGGAGGAGCTGTCCTGGCCGCCTTTCTGGCCACCCTCAATCTCCACCGGCATGGTCACGTCGGTGCCCTTATCAGTGGTGATACGCAGGACTGCGTCCGCCGGAACCTTAGCCGGGACGGCGAGCTTGACGGAGGCCTTGCCAGCCTCGCCCAAGCCCTTCTCGCCGAGGGCCGGGTCGATGTCGGCGGAACCTTCAGCGATCTTCTTGCCCTTCTTGTTTTCCAGTGCGACGGTGACCTTCTTGGCGTCGTCGTTCTGGGAGTAGATCAGGGAGGACAGGTCGATCTTCGCGTCCTGGCCGGCCTTCAGCGGCTGCTCGAACTTCACACCGACAGCGGACTGGCCGCGCGGGGTGAGCTTCTCGCCGCTCTTCAGGTACTGGATGAACGCGTCCACGTCGACAAGGCCGATATTGGACATCTCGGAACCCTTGGTGAGTGCGTCGAAGCTGTCGCCGCCGCCGAGCAGGAAGGTGGAGCCGGCGACGATGTAGTCCTTGTCCATGTCCATCGGCTTGCCGTCGATGGTGATGGAGGTGATGCGGTTGCCCTGCTCAGCGTCCGGGTTGTAGGTGTAAGAGACGTTGTTGGACAGGCCCAGAGCCAGACGCGGACGGTCCTGGCCCGGCTTCCACTGCTGCTCGAGGGCGTCCTTGAAGTCGGCGCCCTTGAGGGTCTTGTAGGAGTTCTCGTTACCGAACGGCTGAACAGAGAAAGCCTGCTGGTAGGTGATATCGCCAGCCGGCAGGTCGTCGCGGACGCCGCCGGCGTTCATGATGCCGATATCGGGGGTGACGCTGGAGTTAGCGGCGACGCTCCACTTGGCGGCCTCGGCGAGGAGGTTGTTCAGCGAAGACTCGACGCCGCGATTGGAGCCGGACTCGGCGCCCTCGTTCTTGCCGCGGGTGAAGTCGACCGGGGTCTTGGCAACGACCTGCTTGCCCTGCTCTTCCGCCTCCGCCTCTGCGGCGTCGACGATGGTGGCGATCTCCGGGTACTTCTTGTCAGTGCAGCCGAGGACGGTGGCGTTGTCCACGACCTTGGCATCGTCGACAGTGATCTTTTTAGTGGCGCGGTCGATGCTCAGGTCGACGTTAGCGAAGCCCTGGGAGTACTGGCCGGCCTGTGCGACGACCGGGGCAGTGGATGTGTCCGGTTTGACGTACACATGGGTGTGGCCGAGGAATGCGACGTCGACGTTCTCGAACTTGTCCGGGGTGATGCCGCCTGCGTGGACGAGGGCGACGACGACGTCGGCTTCCTTGGAGCCCTTGATCTGCTTGGCCAGGGCGTTGGTGGTGGCGACCGGGTCGTTCCAGGTGATGCCCTCAATGCCGTCCGGGCTGACCAGGTTCGGCATATCGTCGGTGACGGTGCCGATGAATGCGACCTTCACACCGTCGACCTCTTCAACGTGGTACGGCTTGGTGCCTTCGACGGTCTCAGCGTTAGCGGCGAGGTACGGGAATTTCGCATCCGGGATGACGCGGTCGGAGAGGTCCTTTGCGCCTTTGTCGAATTCGTGGTTGCCCACGGCGGAGACCTCAAGACCCATCTCATTAAGGACCTCGATGGTCGGAGCATCGTCGAGAAGCATTGCCGAGAACGGGGATGCACCGATGTTGTCGCCGGAAGAAGTCAGAATGTGCGCGTCGCCGTACCCCTCGGCTTCGGTGTCGATTGCGCACTTCAGGCGCTCCGCACCCGGGATGGACTTCTCGTCGTCACGCGTATCTGTGCCACGAACGTTTACGTCGTTTGGAGCGAAACGACCGTGGAAGTCGGTGATATTGGAAATCGAGATTTTGGCGATGTTCTCGTCGGCGGTAGCGGTGACGGGGGAGAGCACGCCCGCGCTGACGGACAGCGCGGCGATGGTGGCGCACAGAACGCGGTTACGCATCGGTGGGAACCTTTCGGGCAGCGGTGGAATGAAGTAACCGGTTGGAAAACAGCCAGCTCACGATGCTGTGGTTGCCAGCTTCCAACCAGGGTGCCTCAAAGCTAAACCAGCCACATGGACCTGGTGTGACGGCTGTGTAACCAGTGCGTGACCGAGAGGTGAAAAGGGAATGACGTGGGGCTGGGGCGGGTCGTCGACAAGCGAAAAGCCCAGCGAACTTCGTGCTCTCAATGAAAACTACTCCCCACTAGTCGGTAACTGATTTCTCAGTCCAACTAATGGGGAGCAGTTCAAATGCTGGGCTTTGCCTGTGTGCCGTGCGGTTAGACGCCGTCGGTCTCCTGCGGGTCGCCGTCGGCGTCCGCCTTGGTCTCGTGGTGGGTGCCCGGCTCGTGCTCCGGCGGGGCGTAGATGGAGTAGAGCTTCGCGGGTGCGTCGGACTCGTTGACGAAATTGTGCCACTTGCCGGCCGGGACGAATGCAGCCCAGTCCGCGCCGACAACCTGGTCGACCTCGAGGTCGGTCTCGCTCGCACCGATCTGGGCGCGGAGTTCGCCCTCCTCGAGGCGGAGGAACTGGTCGTGGCCGTCGTGGATCTCAGCGCCGATCTCGCCGCCTGCCGGAATGGTCATGACAGTGAGCTGGAGATTCTTGCCGGTCCACAGGGTGTCGCGGAAAGCCTCGTTGTCGACGGTCGCCTTTTCAATATCGACGACGTAGGGGTTCGGGCCGTGGTCGTTGCCCTTCTGTGCAGTCATAATGGCCTCCTTGCCGTGGGGTTCAACCGCTTCCCACCGTACGCGGATTTTCGTGCGCCGGTTCCTTGTCGATAACCCCGCTTAGGGGGCTGAAGCGGGGTACAGTGACGGCCATGACCACTGGTGAGCCTGATTTCCCCGGGGCCGACGACATCCCGGAACGAATAATTTCCAACGACGCGCGTCTCGCGCACTTCGTCGAAGCGAATGACCGCTGGGAAGAAATCCCCGAGCGCCTCGCCGAAGACTGGGAGACGATGGCGCAGCTCATTGCCTACTACGAATCCGTCTGGCGCGAGGACGTCCGCGACTTCCCCGAAGCCCAGTACGGGGTGCTCTCCGAAGACGGCGTGTGGAACGAGATGGGGCGTTTCTACCAGTCGATGAAGGAGATCGCGGACACGGCGGCTCGCGTCGTCCGCGAGTACGAGCGCGACAACGATCCCGAGGTCGATCCGGGGACAACGCCGACGGACGAAGAGCTTATCGACGACGCGGCTGACGAGGCCGGCGCCGAGATCATCGACGAGTCGTAGCCCCCCGGCGGCACGGTGCCGCGGGGCTAGTTCAGCGTGTCAGCCGGGTTGTCCGCGGCCTTTTCCATGGTCTCTTCGTCGCTGAGACGGGTGACGGCCTCCGGCGACACCGCGGTCTCATTGACTGCGACGGCGTTCTGGTCGCCGGTCTGTGCTGCGGCGCGCGCTGTACCCTGCGGTGCGGATTCTGCGCTCTCCGGCTGCTCCGGGGAGATGCCGAAGAACTTGTCCAAGCCCTTCACGTTGAACTGGGTGGACATGTACCGCGAGTTATTCGAAGTATTCCACTGGGAGACGACGAGATCCATGTTGGCGAGCGTGGATCCCGGGACAATGTAGCCGCCGTAGAGCTGAGTGAAGTTGCTCGCGTTCTGCTCGGCACGCCACCCGCCCGAGCCGGCGACGACGACGCGAGCGGGTTCGATGGAATCCCAGTCACGGGCGATGGTCTTCGAGATGCGCACCTCGATAGATGCCGTCTCCTCGTTGAACATTGCCAGCACCCAGTGGCCCTCGACCATCCGCAGGGACATCTCGCCGGCCTCGACGTTCTTGGAAAGGATCGGGGTGCGCCTCTTCGTGCTCCACTCGCCGGTGGAGGGATCGTAGATCTCCCACGAGTAGCGGTCCGCGATCTGCTCTTCACGGAAGCGCGAGAGGTAGACAGGGTCGTCGCGGCGGAATTCGGAAGACACGACGTAGATGTAGCCGTCAGGGCCCTTCTCCCAGCTGATCAGGTTGCCCAGCCCGTTCATGTAGCGGTAAGACGTGCGCGCGACAGACGTCCAGTTCGCGCCGTAGTCCGTGGACTTCCAGATTTCGGTCTCACGCACATTGCCGATGCCTTCATTCCACATGCCCTGCATGTAGAGCGTGCCGTCCAGGTTGATCACGTCGGACGGGATGACGGTGCGGTTGTCGTAGTGCTTGTAGTTGATCAGCTGATCGGCGGTCTTGCCGTCGTTAAGCGGGCGGGTGAAGATGATTCGGCCGTTCTCATCGCGCTTGGCCACGAGACCGACTGGGCTGAGCCACTTTCCTTCGCCGAAGTACTTGCCGGTGAATGAGTCGCCGAAGACGACCGCAAATGTCTCGTTGATCAGCGGCACCATGATGCCCAAGTCAACGGCCCCGAGCCCCAGGTTGGGCTGGTGCTTGCCCATCAGGTCGCCGAGCATCTCCACGTCCAGGCCCTGTTCGGTGCGGGTTTTCGGATTCGGCTTCGGCTTGGGAGCTGGATCGGGGTTCGGCGAGTCCGACAGGGCACCGCCCATCTCGCTGATCAGGTTGCGGGAGCTGCTGGAGCTGCCGGAGCTCGTCGAACTCAGCGAGCTCTGCGCCGTCGCGGGAGCTGGGGCAACCGCAGTAACCGCAATGGTGCCGACGATGGCAATGGACAAGATGGAACGGCGGAACGATCGCATTGCGGACTCATTTCAAGACACGGAGGGAAAATGATTGAACCGCAACGGAACTTTAGCAAAGCCCGGGCTAATCGTCGCGCCGGTGACGGCCGGTGTATTCCTGCGGCGCACTGTCGTCCCGGCTGTGCTTCGGGCCGTGCGAATTGCGGCGCGCGCGGCGGAGGCGGACCTTTTCCACTTCGGTGAGGTACGTCTCGCTGGCCGCGGCTTCGCCGTCGTCGGTGTTTGACGGGTTGAAGTCCACGAAGGCAGGGAAGTACTGGGTGGGCGCGTCCTGCGCGGACTCGTGCGCCACTTCGGGTGCAGCCGGCTGGACCAGCGGTTCTTCGGGGAAGATCGGTGCGGCGGGCTGCGCGGGGTGGACGGGGTCGACGGTGCGTGCACCCGGGCGGGGGTAGACCCAATCCTCGGGGTCGATGGCGGCGGAGAGATCTACGGTGACCACGAGCGAGCCGTCGGCGAATTCGTAGATCTCGGCGGCGGGAATATCGATCTCGGGACCGGCGGGCAACGGCAACGGTGGGAGAGTGCGGACGGGGAAAATGCCCGGGGTGCGGGTGACATCGACGCTGATGGAGCCGTCGACAGCCCAGGCGCGGGCCTTCACGTCGACACTCTGGGCGAATAAGGCGGCGAGTTTCTCGCGCACGGGGCCGGACTGGCGGGCATCGAGGGTGCCAAGAACACGGCCGCCGCAGGTGACCACGACGGTGTGACCGTGCAGGTGCAATCCGACCAGCCACTGGCCGGGCGACATGAGCATGGTTTCCGCGGCGGTGAATTCACCGTCGGCGACGTGGACGTACACGGGGGACTCGCCGGCAACGGTGCCAGGCAGCAGCAACGCACCGGGCAGCAGATTATTGCGGGGCACGCACAATGCCGGCGGGGCGAGGTGGACAACGACGCGGTGGGCGGCGGTGAGCCGGTCGAAGGTGATCGTGGCCTGTGCGGCAGGCACCAAGCCGGCTTCGTGGAGGGTGTCGACGCTGTGGAACGGCGCACGCTCGTGCGCGGTGATATCGCCGATGATGCTGCCGTGCGCGGCAGGCCAGCGCACACGCCACGCGCCGGTCAGCGGATCGGGCTCAAGCTCGACTGTGGTGTTCAGGGGATCGCTGGCATCGGGAGTGCCGGCGTACGTGAACAGAGTGGCCGCGATGAGGTTGCCCACGCTGAGGTCGGATCCGCCGCCGATGGCGAACGGAGCGAGCGGGTAGCGGGGCAGAGGTTCCATGGACCTCGACTCTAGCGCAGTACTTTGCGCACACCCGCTACGACGCCAAGCACCGCAAAGCCGACCAGGAGACCGACGAGCGCGGAGCCAGCGGTATCGACGAGCCAGCCGAGGGCACCGCCGCCAACGGCCTCGGAAAGCTGGGCGAGGACATCGTGCGGCCAGTGCCAGCCAAAGACTTCGTGGAGGCCGCGGATGATCAGGTGGCCGCCGACCCACAGCATGGCCACGGTGCCGACGATGCCGATGATCTTCAGTACGATCGGCATGCCATTGACCAGAGCGCGTCCGATGCCGGGGGCGTTGTCGCGCTCAATCATGCCCAGTCCGATGTCGTCCACCTTGACCAGCAGGGCCACGGCGCCGTACACGGCGATGGTGATGAAAATCGCTACGGCGACGAGCACCATGAATTCCATGAGCACGGGCTGGTCGGCGACCTCGTCGAGGGAGATGATCATGATCTCCGCCGACAGGATCAGGTCGGTCCGCACCGCGCTTTTAACCAGGGCATCCTCGCCTTGTTCGTCGCGGTTGACCGCCTGATCCTGCTGTTCGGACTCGTCGTGGAGGAGCTTGTCAGCGATCTTTTCCGCGCCCTCGAAGCACAGGTAGGTGCCGCCAACCATCAGGATCGGAACCAGGGCCCACGGTGCGAAGGCATTGAGCAGGAGGGCGATCGGCAGGATGATGATCAGCTTGTTACGCAGCGAACCCTTCGTGATCTTCCAAATAATCGGAAGCTCGCGCGCGGGAGTAACGCCGGTGACGTACTGTGGGGTCACCGCGGCATCGTCAATGACGACGCCGGCGGCTTTTGTGGATGTCTTCGCTGTCATGCCCGCAACATCGTCCATACTGGAGGCTGCGGTTTTGGCGATGAGGGCGACGTCGTCAAGCAATGCAAGGAGACCGCCGGCCATGCGCGTGCCTTTCTGTCGGGGAGGGGTACGATACACAAATACTAATGTGTGCGCGCATTTTGGGTAGGGTGTGGTCCATGCCCAAAACCGTCACCTCGACCGCGCGCGTGCGGATCGACCGCCCTGCACGTTACGGCAAGCTGTTGGCCAGCTATTTTGAGCAGCTTATCGACGTCGCGTGGGACCCCGAGACCTCCAAAGGCACGTTCACCTTCCCGTCCGCCGGCACTCTGGAAACTCCCGGCAACGGGGCTGCCACGTGCGATGTGATCGGCACGGAGGGCGTGCTCATGCTCAGCGTCGAGGGAGCTGAAACCGCAGTTGAGAATGCTGAACGCGAGTTGGCCACGCGTCTCATTCACCTCGCGCAGGACCAAGATATCGTCGTTGAATTCGCCCGCGCCGACCGCGGCCGCGCGCGATTCACCCGCGAAGAACTGACCTCGGCATAGGTGCGCCGGATCAGGAGGCTGCCGGGGTGAGCTCGACCTCGTCGGCCCAGGTCAACTCGATGCCCAGCGCCCGGAGCCACTCCATTGCGTCGTCATCGTGGCGGGTGATGCCCTCTACTGCATTGAGCGTGGCCTCGATCGCCTTCTCTGCCTCTGCTGCAGTGATGAAGCCGGCGGATGTCGCCGCCGCGAGCTCGTCGATATCGAGCACGTCGATCGCTTCTCCCTGCACCGCGACGAGATCCACGTACAGGTCGCGTGTACGCCACACTTCGCCTTCGACGTCGATGTCCGCGATATCGAAGTAGTAGTCCTGCTCCATGTCCACGCCCTCGCGGAAGTGGAAGATATTCGCGCGAAGATTGAGCTGCGGCAGCAGCCAGCTTTCCAGGTAGCCGAATTTCGGGTGGTTCGCACCGCGCGCCATGTACAGGCCGAAGTCCGTGACCCGGAATGTGTCCACTTCGCGGAGGAAACCCTTCGGGTCAGTGTTGATCTTCGAGGTGGTGTCGAAGGTCTCCTGCTTGACCGGGTGCAGATCGGGAACGTCTGCGCGCTCAGCGTCAAGAGCGTCTGCGTGGCCCGTGTTGGATGTGGCCATTCCGTTCACCTGCTGTCCGTGCTGCTTCATGTTGATACCTACTTCACCGTCACGCTCAGTGCCGTCGGGGGGAAGCCGCAGCTGCGGCCGTCTGTTTTGACTGCCCCGGAGACCACCGCCAGCACTGGGCCGGAGCCCGTGTCGGCGACGTTGGAGAGCGTTGCCGGTCCTGTCTTATTTATCCCCTTGTTCAAAAGGGGCGTTACACCGGTGCGCAGGTTAGCCAGGTTGATCCAGTGCACGTTCATGGCCCCTTGCTGGGGCGATGCAGGTTTCGTGCCCAAAGCAGTGAACACGAATGTGGCCTGCCCAGCCTTCGGAGCCGGCACTGGAATGTGTGCCGGTCCCGGGACCGCGATGAGGGAGCCTGTGGAGTTCATGCCGGGGCCCATGCAGTTGCGGGACACCGTCGGCCAGAAGCCTTGGCGGAACGCGGGGCCGCCTTCGGGCAGGCCGGGGCCGCCGCCGTTGCCGGAAGTATCGCCAACCAAGAACGCGAGACCGCTCAACAATGCGTCGCGGACCTGGGGCGGCACGCCGGGGCGGTTCGCGAAGTCCTTGACAGCCCGCTGCACCTGGGGAGTGGGGCGGCCGAGATGATCCACGAGAGAAGAACCAGCGGACAGAGCAGAAGCTGCCTGGGCGGGTGCGGGTGCGGGCGCCGCCTGCGCGGAAGCGGGGACGGCGAAGGCACCGACGGTAAGCGCTGCGGCAGTTGCGGCGGAGATGACGGCAGTGCGGACGCGGGCAGGAGCGTGGGCAGCTGTTGCTATCTTCAAGGAACTGATCCTTTGTCGCAGGAAAACAACATTAGAACATTAATAACGTCAGTAACTCTAGTGACGTTTGCAACAATTGCAACACCAGTCCCACTATTTGAAGTTTTTTGGCGCTGTCAAGGCTGAAAAGTAGACTTGGCTGTGGGTTTTTCGGCGCCGTGTATTTTCGGTATCGCACGTAGCGCCCTATGGGAGTAGGGTTTAACCGTTCAACTGCCGTGTGCAGTACGCCTATCTAAGGAGCAGACGTAGAAGTGTCGCACCCTGAGTTCCGTAACGTCGCCATCGTCGCCCACGTCGACCATGGCAAGACCACTCTCGTCAACGGCATGCTGGAGCAGTCCGGCGCGTTCGGCGATCACGGCGAGGTTGCAGACCGCGTCATGGATTCCGGCGACCTCGAGTCCGAGCGCGGAATCACCATTCTGGCCAAGAACACCTCCATCCGTCGCGCCGGCGCGGGCAAGGATGGCCGGGACTTGGTCATCAACGTCATTGACACTCCGGGCCACGCGGACTTCGGCGGCGAGGTCGAGCGCGGCATGTCCATGGTCGACGGCGTCGTCCTGCTGATCGACGCTTCCGAAGGCCCCCTCCCGCAGACCCGCTTCGTTTT
Organism: Corynebacterium sp. p3-SID1194; assembly: GCF_025144155.1. Taxonomy (NCBI): domain Bacteria; kingdom Bacillati; phylum Actinomycetota; class Actinomycetes; order Mycobacteriales; family Corynebacteriaceae; genus Corynebacterium; species Corynebacterium sp. p3-SID1194. Next base: position 53,110 of record NZ_JALXWY010000005.1, on the reverse strand, counting down.
GGGCAAGGCCCTCGAGGCTAAGAAGCCGGTCATCATCTGCGTGAATAAGACCGACCGTCCTGATGCGCGTATCGACGAAGTTGTCGACGAGGCCCAGGACCTGCTGCTCGAGCTCGGTGCTTCCCTCGAAGACCCCGAGGCTGCCGAAGCTGCCGAGAACCTGCTCGAGCTGCCCGTCCTCTACGCCTCCGGCCGCGCAGGCCGTGCTTCCTTCAATAACCCGGGCAACGGCGGGCTGCCGGACAATGAGGATCTCCAGCCGCTGTTCGACGTCATTTACGACGTTCTGCCCGAGCCCTCCGCGGATATCGACGCTCCGTTCCAGGCTCAGGTCACCAACCTGGACTCCTCTTCCTTCCTCGGTCGCATCGCTCTGATCCGCGTCTACCGCGGCTCGGTGAAAAAGGGTGACAATGTCGCGTGGGTCCACTACGACGCCGACGGCGAGCAGCACGTCAAGAACGTCAAGATCGCCGAGCTTCTTGTCACCGAGGGGCTTGAGCGTGTGCCTGCCGAAGGCGAGGTCGTCGCCGGCGACATCGCCGCGGTTTCCGGCATCGATGAGATCATGATCGGCGACACCCTCTGCAACCCGGAGCATGTCGAGCCACGCCCGCGCATCAAGATCGACGACCCGGCCATCTCCATGACCATCGGCGTGAACACCTCTCCGATGGCTGGCCGCGGCGGCGGCGACAAGCTCACCGCCCGCTTGGTCAAGGCTCGTCTGGACCAGGAGCTCATCGGTAACGTCTCCATCAAGGTGCTGCCGACGGACCGCCCCGACGCGTGGGAGGTCCAGGGCCGCGGTGAGATGGCCCTGACTGTCTTGATCGAGACAATGCGCCGCGAGGGCTTCGAGCTCACCGTGGGCAAGCCGCAGGTCGTCACCAAGGAGATCGACGGCAAGACCTACGAGCCGTACGACCACATGGTCATTGACACCCCGGCCGAGCACCAGGGTGCTGTCACCCAGCTGATGGCCAACCGCAAGGGCCAGATGACTGCCATGGGCAACGCTGGTTCCGGCGATTGGGTCCGCATGGAATTCGACGTGCCGTCCCGCGGCCTCATTGGCTTCCGCACGACCTTCCTCACGGAGACCCGTGGTGCTGGTATCGCCAACTCGTACTCCATCGAGCACCGTCCGTGGGCCGGCGAGATCAAGGGCCGCCCGACCGGCTCCCTCGTCGCCGACCGCTCCGGCCAGGTCACCTCCTATGCGCTCATGCAGCTCGCGGACCGCGGTGAATTCTTCGTTGAGCCCGGCGCGGAGACCTACGAGGGAATGGTCGTCGGCGCGAATAGCCGCGACGAGGACATGGACATCAACATCACCAAGGAGAAGAAGCTGACCAATATGCGTGCCGCGTCCGCGGACACCACGGTCACTCTCGCCAAGGCGAAGGCGCTGTCCCTCGACGAAGCCATCGAATTCTGTGACGACGACGAGTGCGTCGAGGTCACCCCTGAGGTGATGCGCGTGCGCAAGGTCATCCTGAACGCCACCGAGCGCGGCCGCGCCCGCTCCCGCGCAAAGCAGATGAACAAGTAGCAGCGAGTAGACGGATCGCACGCGCCATGCAGTAGCATGAGTGCTCATGCGCACCCCCAGTTGCAGGACCACGGCGGCGAGAATTCTCGCCCCGGTTCTCGCGCTGGGGGTGTTGTCGTCGTGCGCGGCGCAGCCGGGCCCACCACCGATTGTGGAGGAGTCCGAAACGACGGAGACAACCACGACCACAGCACAGCCCGCCGCGCGCACCAAGGCCGCCGCGGGCGTCGAGCCGCTGCGCAACGGCCTGAACCCGCACCTGGTCGCCGACGAGAATTCCACCGTCCGCGACCTCGCTGAGCTCACGTTGCCCAGCGCGTTTAGCGACGGCGAGCTCAACAGCGACCTCCTCGAATCAGCGGAGGTGCTGGAAGAAGACGGTGAACAAGGCGAAGAAGCCACCTCGGCGATGACGGTGCGCTACGTGATCGCCCCCGCCGCGCAATGGTCCGATGGCAGTCCGATCACCGGTGCCGACTTCGTCTACCTCTGGCGCGGCATGACCAGCACGCCTGGCACCGTCGACCCCGCCGGCTACCGCGCCATTGAAGACGTGCGCGTCAGCGGCACCGGCGGCAAGACCGTCGACGTCGTGTTCAGCGAATCCACTGAGGCATGGCCCGAGCTGTTCAACTATCTCCTCCCGTCGCACCTGCTCGACTCCCGCGCGGATGATTTCGCCACGGCGCTCGCCGAGACGATTCCCGCTTCCGCCGGGCGCTACATGGTGGACAAGGTCGACCGCGGCGCTGGCGTCATCGCCCTGAAACGCAATGACCGCTTCTGGGCGCCGTACCCAGCCAGCATCGACTTGCTCACGCTCAATTTCGTCCGGTCGACGGACCTCACCGCCGACCGCCTGCGCTCCGGCCAACTCGCATTCGTCGACCACGTGCCGGGGGAGACGTCGTGGGACGCGTACTCGCTGATCCCTGACGCGCAGCTTCGCCTCGTCGAAGGCCCGCGCGAACTCGGAGTCACCATGTCCGTCAACTCGCCGGTTCTCGGCACAAAAGAGGTACGCCGCGAGTTCGCATCGCTTATCGACGTCCCCCTCATCGCCCGCATCGCCGCCTCCCGTTCCCGCGACCTGGCTGCCGCCGACCCGACTTTGCCCCTCGGCCATGAGCCGGACGCGCTGCGCGCTGCCGCGGCTGAATCCGGCCCCATCCGCATCGCCGCCGACCCGCGCGATGACCAAGCCATGCCCGCCGCTCGCGCCGTAGCCGATCTGCTCGTGCGCGCTGGCATTGACGCTGAAACTGTCGCGGCTGATGCCACCGACACCGCTCAACGCCTGCGTGAAGGAACTGTCGATGCCGTCGTCGGCTGGTCTCTCGACGGGGGAGCGGCCGTGTGGGCCAGCAAGATTCAGTGCCCGGACGAGGACACCGACTTCGTCTCCGGCAACTTGAGCGGGCTTTGCCTGCCTTCCACACGCGCCATGTCCGACAACATCTTGTCCGGTCGCATTCCCGACTCAGAGGTGCGCGGCGCTGTTACTGACACGCTTCGTCGTGAAGCTGTCTGGGTGCCTGTGCTCTCCGAACGCCGCATCGTGGCCCTCGGCCGCGGGATCACCGGCCCCGCACCTGCCCTTGACGACTGGGACCGCGGCGTCGCCGGCGCTGCCCAGTGGAAGGTGGCCGAGCCCGCAGCCGAGGATGACGACAACGACGACAACAGAAAGGATGACCGAGCCGACGATGAACAACGCGAACCCGAACCCGAACATGAGCAGTGACCGCCACTTTCGCGATCTGGTGGGATTGCGCGTCGTCGCAGTGCACGCGCATCCCGACGATGAGTCGATCTCGACCGGCGGCGCACTAGCGGATCTCGCGCGCCGTGGCGCCGATGTCCTCGTGGTCACGTGCACGCTCGGGGAAGAGGGCGAAGTGATCGGGGAGACCTACCAAGGTCTGGTCAACGACGAGGCGGACCAGCTCGGCGGGTTCCGCATTCACGAGCTCTCCCGTGCGCTAGCCATCCTCGATGTGCGCGGCGAATTCCTCGGCGGGGCCGGGCGTTACCGGGATTCGGGCATGGCGGGTTCGCCGGCGAGCCGTAACCCCCGCGCCTTCGTCAATTCCGGCGAGGCAGCAGTGAACGACCTCGTGGAGATCTTCCGCCGCGAGGCCCCGCACCTCGTGCTCACCTACGACGCCAACGGCGGTTATGGCCACCCCGACCACATCCGCGCCCACGAGATCACGCATCTGGCCGCCCGGCAGGTCGATATCCCGCGCATCCTCTGGGCAGCACGCCTGCGCGAAGAACTCGAAGCCAATTTCGCCGACGACATTCCCGCCGGCTGGACGCACCCGGCACCGGGGGAGCTCGACGCTGTTGACACCACCGACACCTGGGTCGAGATGGACGATGTCGTCTACGCCGCCAAGGCCGAAGCCATGAAAGCGCACGCAACGCAGATTTGGCTTGCCGACGGCTCCGTTTCCCTCACCAACCCCCACCCCGCCATCGCTCGTGGCCCGGTGACCACTTATGCGCTGTCCAACCTCATCGCGCAGCCCATCATCCGCCGCGAGCACTACCTCCTCGGCGCAGGACTGCCCCTGGACCACGGCGCCGATATCGCAAGCGGCCTCGACTTCTAATGCCTGCCCCCGGTTCACCCCGCCGTCCCATTACGCGGACCGACTTCTCACCGGCGGAAGCCCGCTCCGGACTCATGTGGCTGTCGGTGGGGGCGGTGGGATCGGGGCTGGTTGAGGTGGCGTCGATAAGCTCGCTCTACGGTGTTCCCTCGATTCTCGCCGCAGCTGGTCTTGGGGCTGTGTTCACGCGCACGGCGCTGCTGTGGACACGCGGTCGCGTGCTCGGCGCCCTCGTTCCGCTGTTGGCGTGGATCTGCGGGTTCCTGCTGCTCGCTGTCGGGCCCGAGGTGACCGCCGCGATCATCGCCGAATATAAGATTCGCTGCGTTATCCTGCTCGCCGCCGCATGTGCCGGGGCCGTGTGGCCCATTGTGGCGCGGAAGTGACATACTGATGTGAGAATTTTCGTCATAAGGAGTGACAGGAGCCCATGACCTACATCATCGCTGAACCATGCGTTGACCTGCTGGACCGCGCCTGCGTCGAAGAATGCCCCGTCGACTGCATCTACGAGGGCAAGCGCATGCTCTACATCCACCCCGACGAGTGCGTCGACTGTGGCGCCTGCGAACCCGCGTGCCCCGTCGAAGCCATCTTCTACGAAGACGACCTGCCGGACGAGTGGAACGACTACTACGACGCCAACGTCGCCTTCTTCGACGAGATCGGCTCTCCGGGCGGCGCTGCCGCTGAAGGCCCGTACGACTTCGACCACCCGTTCGTGGCCGCGCTGCCACCCATGAACCAGGAGTAGGGGACATGGGGACGCGCCGCCCGCTCAGCCAGGTCCTGCCCGATTTTCCGTGGGACACCATCGCCGACGTCAAAGCTAAAGCCGCGTCGCACCCGGACGGGCTGATCGACCTGTCTGTCGGCGGGCCCGTCGACGACGTCCCGCCCGCGATCCAGCTCGCGCTTGCGGAGAATTCCGCCGCGCCTGGCTACCCGCAGACGATGGGCGCGCCTGCCTTGCGCGCCGCGATCGTCTCGGCGTTGGAGCGCCGCTTCGGCATCGCCGGACTGAACGAGCGCGCCGTGTTGCCGACCATCGGGCTCAAAGAAGCCATCGCGTGGCTGCCGACGTTGCTCGGGCTGCGCGGCCAGACCGTCGTCATCCCGGTAGTCGCGTACCCCACCTACGAAGTCAGCGCACTCATGGCTGGCTGCAATGTCGTGCGTTGTGACGATCCGGCGCAAGCCCCTCGCGATGCCGCCCTGATTTTCCTCAACTCCCCGTCGAACCCGACCGGCGCTGTGGCCTCTGTTGAGCTGCTGCGCTCCTGGGTCGCCTTCGCGCGCGAAACCGGCGCGATCATCGCCTCCGACGAGTGCTATCTCTACCTCGGGTGGGCCACCGAACCTGTCTCCGTGCTGCACCCGTCCGTCACCGACGGCGACGACACCGGCCTTTTGGCGCTGCACTCCCTGTCCAAGACCTCGAATCTGGCGTCCTACCGCTGCGGCATGATTTCCGGCGACGAAGCCCTCGTCCAGGAACTCCTCGAGGTGCGCAAGCACGCCGGCCTGATCGTTCCTGGCCCGATCCAGCACGCGATGGTCGCGGCGCTGGAGAGCGACCTGCACGAGGAAATGCAACGCTCCGTCTACGCCTCGCGCCGCCTCGAGCTGCTCAAGGCGCTGCCTGATGCCGGTTTCACCGTCGACCATTCCGATGCCGGCCTGTACTTGTGGGTGCGCCGCGAAGGGATGGGCTCCCGCCAGGCGCTCGACTGGTTCGCCGACCGCGGAATCCTCGGTGCCCCCGGCGACTTCTATGGCCCGGCTGGCGCATCCCATGTGCGCATTGCGCTGACGGCCACCGACGAGAAGATCGACGCAGCCGCGCGTCGCATCACGCAGTAGCGCAGCTCATAACGTTTTCATTTCGTCGCCCTCGCGGGACTACACTGTCACAAGTTTAAAGACTTAGAACAGTACCGCAGGAAGGAAGGCGGCTGGGGTGACCCAACACGATATAGCTGAAGACGCGGCGACCGATGCCGCCCGCTCGGCGCCACCTGCGCAGCAGAAGAGCGGCAGCACCGCTTTGCGCGTGATGAACGGTGCCCGCGAATTCATCAAATTCGGCATCGTCGGCGGTTCCGGCGTCCTGGTCAATTTCGTGGTGTTCTACCTCGCGTCGAAGGCTCTGCTCCACGGCTTCGGGTTGGAAGCAGACGACATCATCACCCAGATCGGTTCCACCCGCTGGAATGTGCGCTGGTACCACTTCCTGTCCTCTTTGGCCTTCCTACTTGCCAACACCTGGAACTACCAGCTCAACCGCAGCTGGACTTTCGGCGGGATGGTCAAAAAGTCGTGGCTACGCGGCTTCTTCCCGTTCCTCGCCACGGGGCTTGTCGCCTTCGTGGTGTCCTTGACGTGCATGACGCTGCTCATGAACCCGACGACGCCCGTCGGCCTGCCCGACCACGTCTTCGACGGTTCCAGCGGTCTGCGCACCAAGTCGTATTGGGCGCAGGCGATCTCGACGCTGATCGCGATGCCCGTGAACTTCATCATCAACAAGCTCTGGACATTCCGGAAACCCAAGGCCGCGAGAAGCAGCACAGCGGCGTAGGGGAGACAGCAAAACCAAAAGGTTAGACTGGCGAAATGACCATGTCCATTGACTATGTGCGCTGGATTGGAATTGCAGCGTGGACCAGTGGTTTAGCCATCCCACGAAACTGCCAGGCGTTGGCTGTTCTTCCGGGGGATTCTCCCGGAAGAATCTTGATCCAGAGCGCCGGGGGACGCTCCACAACATTCGAGGACATTGAGCGTGAGTACACACATATCCAGTGGTTGCTAGCCGGAGGTCCTAGTGATGAATCTGTGCTGGATTATGTGTACCACCAGCAGCTCTGTTTAACGCATTATGAGCACATCGACCATGACTTCACCATCCTGGATGTCAGCGATAGCGCGTGCGAGAGCAAAAACTACTCCTTCAGGGATCGCCGCCCCGACTACAGTCCGAAGGCAGCATTAGCTGCAGCTCAGCGCCTCAGCAACTCCGCAATAGGATCGGCTCTTTCAGAACATATTCCTGCTTGGAATATGGCCGAGTCATTAGGGCTGCTAGCTCTTGCTGTTCGTGAATACTTCACGGGCGAGGTAGTACGGGAACTTACTCGGAAGTACGTAAAGGATCTTCGTTCGGATTCTCTAAACGCCCAGGAAGTTCTCGGTTGTGGCCGCCTCGCCTATAGCGTGGCGTTCAAAGTCAATGATGACTCTGCAACCACCGCTCCGGTGATCACCCTGCACGTTCAGGAAGATGATCCTCTTTTCACAGAATCAGTGTTGAGGCACATCCTTGGCCGGGCACAGGCCTTCGCTAGCGCCTGTGGAAGTGGCGTTCATTGTGGGTCGGTTTTCCACAACATCATTTTCCACCAGGCGTTCCCTAGCACCGTCCATGAACCGGATGCTGAAGAAACGCCAATCATTCTGTACCGGATCCCGCTCAGCACTGATCTTCTCCCTGTCCAACCGTTAACGCAGGTGTTGGTTGACAGCGCCGTCCGCACAGCCGATGACGCGCTGAGAGAACTTCCCGAACGGACTTCGCTGAGTATTCGTCGGCTCCCAGATAGCGGCATCATCCGGGTACGCAGTTTCATCCCAGGAACAAGTATCGCCGATCGTGCAATTCACCGCGGTGGCTATCTCGCGTCCTCGGAACTTGTTTCTAAGTTACAACAGGAAAAGGCGATGGCTGATCCTGATTGTCTCGCCGCAGCTGTAACACCGGCGCTGATCTGGGAATCTCTCAGCACTTGGGGGCTCGCGTCCGGCAGCACCGCAAGTTCGTGTTCCGTGCTTAGCGTGCGTGCCAATAGCATCGCCGCTGTGGAAGGTTCCATTCCTCAACCACTGTTGACAGTTGAGGTCGATGCGCAGGCGCCACTCGGCACTGTGGCACATGACGTGTGTGATGTTCTCGGGGACCTGGGCATCGATTCCTTTACAGACTTCCCGATTGAGTTACTGTGGTCCGATCCGCCGAAAGAGGCCGGCGTCAGCACATCCTCTCCCAACGCTGCACCCCAACAGGCCACGTCGCTGGAACTCCCCGTCTTATGGCCCCGTGCGTTAGGGGCACGATCAATAGCTGCCACGAATCAGGCACTCGCGCTCGCTGCCGTTCGCCGAGCTCTGCGCCATTGTTGCACTAAAGGCTTGTCATGGATCGGGGTCGCTCATGCTAGAAAAACCTCTGCCAGTGGGAGGCATCTGATTAGGGTGGTGGTCGCGTTCGAGTCTGAATACGCAGACAGAGTGGCCGTCTATCAGGAATTGTCCCTCGCAGTGAATGCGGTTTTTGCCGAAAACTCTGTCGGTCCGCATGTCACGTGCGAGGTTATCGATGCTCACCAAATATCCGACGTTTCAGCGTGGGTCACGGCGGCTGGGTACCATCCCGTTTCTGGTTTCTTGCCTGCATTTATTCAGCTTGAACACCTCAACACCGGTTGTGCACTAAATTCTTGATCGCAACCTACCGTTCGCGACCTGGCTTTTGGTGCGAAGATCGTTGTGGAGTGCCAGCGAAATCCACAGCATCGAGTGCGTTAGTTGTTGTGCAGCTCCGCGTTGAGCTCCACGCCCTTGGCCTTGACGGCCTCGACGGCACCGGTCACGGAGTTGCGGCGGAAGAGAATGCCGTTGGCACCGGAGAGCTCGACAGCCTTTACAGAGTCGCCTTCAGAGCGTCCGACAGACTGCGCGATCTCAGCGGACAGGGTGACCTTGGTGCCGGCGGTGACGTAGAGGCCGGCTTCGACGGTGCAGTCGTCGCCAAGCGAAATACCGATGCCCGCGTTGGCGCCGAGCAGGCAGCGCTCGCCGATCTTGATGGTCTCCTTGCCGCCGCCGGACAGCGTGCCCATGATGGACGCGCCGCCGCCGATGTCGGAGCCGTCGCCGACGACGACGCCGGCGGAGATGCGGCCCTCGACCATGGAGGCACCGAGCGTGCCAGCGTTGAAGTTCACGAAGCCTTCGTGCATGACTGTGGTGCCCTCAGCGAGGTGTGCGCCGAGACGCACGCGGTCGGCGTCGCCGATGCGGACACCGGTGGGAACGACGTAGTCGACCATGCGCGGGAATTTATCCACGGAGAACACGACCACTGGGCCGCGCGCCGACAGGCGGCTGCGGACAACCTGGAAATCGGAGACCGCGCAGGGGCCGTAGTTGGTCCACACGACGTTGGCGAGCAGACCGAAGAGGCCGTCGAGGTTCGCTTCGTGCGGCTTGACCAGGCGGTGGGAGAGGAGGTGGAGACGCAGGTACGCATCGTAAGCGTCAACAGGCGCGGCGGAGATATCGGAGATGGACGTCGCCACAGGCACGCGTGCGACTCCCCGGTCCTCGTCGGGGCCGGCGAGATTGACGAACTGCTGCGGGGTTTCCTCCAAGCGGGTCGTGCCGGTGGAAGAGACGGACTCACCGAGCTTCGGGGCCGGATACCAGACATCCAGGACAGTTCCATCGTGGGTGACAGTGGCCAAGCCTCGTGCGAATGCGGTGGTCATAGTAGTAATCAGTTCTTTCTCTTACGGTGTCTGCGTATGCACGGCCCGCGCAAAAGCGCTAGCGCTGCATAGCTTAGAAGATCTTCAGGCGGCGCGTTGGTTTTCACGCGCGGGGGCGGCGTCGTGCCAATTACGCCATGTGCGCCGGCTCGGACGCCTTGCCACGGTGGACGATGAGGCTGGTCACGACGATCGCGCCAACGACGACGAGGGCGGAGATGAGCTCGGTGCGGCCGCCAGCGTCGAAAAGCATGAGCAGGATGAATCCGCCCAGCGTGGCGAACGTGATCCACGGCAACCACGGGTAGCCCCACATGCGCACATTTGTGATTTCGCCGGATGCGACGAGCTTGGGGTGCAGGCGGATGTACGACAGGATCACCATCGCCCAGATCGAAATCAGGATGCCGCCGACAGCGTTCAGAAGGAAGGTCAAAAGCCCCGGCGGGTTCCACCACTGCATCGCGACGGAGATGAAGCCGAAGATAATGGAGACGATCACGGCGCGAACAGGCACGCCCGATGCGTTCGTCTGAGCGAAATAGGAGGGTGCCTCGCCACCGCGCGCCATCGAGTACAGCAGACGGGAGTTGCCGTAGAGCTGCGCGTTGCACGCGGACAACAGGGCGAGCGCGATGACGACTTCCATGATGGTGGCGGCACCGGAGACATTCGCGCGCTCGAGCACGAGGGTGAACGGGGACTCGGCGGCGGAATCGGCGCCGGCGATCTGTTCGTAGGGCAGCAGCAGAATGATCAGCACCACGGAGCCGATGTAGAACACGGCGATGCGCCAAATCGCGGAGCGGATCGCCGCGCTGACGGCGGCTGTGGGGTTCTCGGACTCGGCTGCGGCGATAGTCACGAGCTCGATGCCGCCGAATGCGAAGGCGACGGCGAGCATGGCGGTGGCGATGCCGCCGATGCCGTTGGGCATGAAGCCGACGTGGTCGATATTGCTGGTGCCCACGGCGTCCATGCCGGGGAAGAGGCCGAAGACCATGAGCACGCCGACGACCAAGAAAATGACGATCGCAGCCACTTTGATCAGGGCGAACCAGAATTCGAATTCGCCGAAGCCGCGCACGGCGGCGAGGTTGATCGCGGCGAAGAACACGACGGCGATCAGCGCGGGGATCCACGGCGCGATGTCGAACCAGCCGGAGATGATGGCGGAGGCGCCGGTGATCTCCACGCCGATGATGAGCACCTGCATGATCCAGTAGGACCAGCCGACGGAGAAGCCGGCCCAGGCGCCGAATGCCTGGTCGGCGTATGTGGCGAAGCTTCCGGAGGACGGTCGCGACGCCACCATTTCCGCGAGCATCGTCATGATGCAGACGGTGACGGCGCCGGCAATCACATAGGCGATGATGACGGCCGGTCCGGCGGCTTGAATGCCCACGCCGGTTCCGAGGAAGAGTCCGGCGCCGATGGCGGAGCCCAGTCCCATCATGGTCAGGTGGCGGGTTTGCAAGCCGCTATTGAGGGTGTTCGACATGAGTCAAGTGTAGGAACCATGGGCGCGAGCCAATAATTCGGGGTGAATTAAATGCAGGCTCAAGCAAAAAGAGCACGCTTATCGACGCCCGGCCTCTACCGCGACCTCTCCCTCACCACCGGAGTAGCGCTGTGCGGTTCGTTAGTGATCGTCCAGTCCGACTGTTCAGTGATCGTGTGAGCGGGGACGTAGGTCTTCTCGTGCGGGTTGCGCGTGTCGTAGACAATGGTGTCGGGCTCCAAAATGATGCCGGAACCGAGTTCGCAGCGGTCGCCCATGTTCAAGTCGATGAGTCCTGCAGACGGCCGGATGATGCAGTTCTCGCCGATGCGCAGGGGAGACCGGTTGTGCCCGTCGGTGCGTTCCGCCATGACGAACGACGACAACCCGAGATCCGAGCCCGCCCCGATGACGCACGAGGACAGCACGCGCCCTTCCACCTGCGCCGGGCCGAGAGTTCCGGCGTTGTACGACACCGATCCTTCCCGGAACACGCTGGTCCCGGGGCTAAGATACGCGCCGAGGCGGACGCGTTCGGCTTCCGCGATGGACACCCCGGTGGGAACGACATAATCGACCATGCGCGGCAGACGCTCGATGCCGTAGACATGAATGGTTCCGCGGGCGCGCAGGTTGGTGCGCACGTACTCGAAGTCGTCGGGCAGGCACGGACCTTTATTCGTCCACGCCACGGGGACGAGGTGTTCGAGCGCGTCCGTCATATTGATCTCCAGCGGCTTCACCTTCCGGTGCGACAGCAAGTGGAGACGCAGGTAGACGTCGTGTGCGTCAATGGCCGGGGCAGACAGGTCCGCGATCTCGGTGTGCACCGGCACCACTTCGACGTGGCGGTCGCGGTCCATGCCGATCAGATTGAGCAGCCGAGGCGAGAGCTCGTTGGCGCTGACGCGGCGGGTGAGGGAGTGGGGGATATCGTCGATAAGCTCGACGGTGGGGTACCAGCTGTCGAGGACGGTGCCGTTGGCGGCAATATGTGCGATTCCTGTAGCGCGAGCTCCTTGGGGCATGGCTGTATCGTACGTGCTTACCCGGCAGGTAGTATCGCCCCCGTGAATCTGGACCTTTTTGCTGACCCTGTCGAGCTCACCAAAGCGCTGGTCGACATCCCGTCGCCCTCCCACGAGGAGAAGGCGATCGCCGACGCGATCCAGGCCGCGCTCGAGGCCTTGGACGGCGTGGAGGTGACCCGCCGCGGCAACACCGTCGTCGCGCGCACCAACCGCGATCTTGGCGAACGGATCGTTCTCGCCGGGCACATCGACACTGTGCCTATCGCGGATAATGTGCCCCACCACGTCGAAGGCGACATCTTGTGGGGCTGCGGTGCCGTCGACATGAAGTCCGGAATGGCGTGCTACCTCCACGCTTTCGCGACGCTGTGCAACTCTGCCGGCCTGCAGTTTGACCTCACGCTCATCTGCTACGAAGCGGAAGAAGTCGCCGCTAAGTACAACGGTCTCGCGCATCTTGAACGCGACGAGCCCGAGCTGCTCCAGGGCTCGCTGGCGCTGCTCGGCGAACCGTCCGGCGCGATCATCGAGGCCGGTTGCCAGGGCAGCATCCGCGTCACCGTCACCGCGCGCGGCACCCGTGCGCACTCGGCGCGCGCCTGGCTCGGCCACAACGCCGCGCACGATCTCGCCGGAGTGCTCGGCCGCATCGCCGCGTACGAGCCGCGCACCGTCACCATCGCGGGCTGCGAATACCGCGAGGGCCTCAACGTCGTCGGGCTTTCTGGCGGCGTCGCGACGAACACGCTTCCCGACGAAGCCTCCCTCACCATCAACTTCCGCTTCGCGCCCGACCGCAGCCTGGACGAGGCGAAACAGCACCTCGAAGACACCCTCGCGCTCGAAGAAGGCCTCGAATTGCTTTACGACGACGCCGTCCCCGGCGCCCTCCCCGGCCTCGACGCCCCCGCCGCCCAAGGCCTGCTCGCCGCTGTCGGCGGTGAATTCCGTGCCAAATTCGGATGGACGGATGTGTCCCGGTTCTCTACGCTGGGAGTTCCGGCTGTGAACTTTGGCGCCGGCGATCCCGGGTTCGCCCACAAGATCGACGAGCAGTGCCCGATCGAGCAGATCCGCACCGTCGCGGACACCCTCATCGCGTACTTGACCGGCGCGTCCGCTTAAAGCGCAGGCCCACAGCGCAATAACTTTCCCGACTAGAAAGCTTTCACCCCGTGGCACCACACATCACCCCGCGCCCGGATCGCGACCGTACTCTGAGCGGCCCGATTCTTAGGCGCCACAAAGGCGGCGACGACAATTCCACGTCCACCTACGACCAGCGTCTCTTGCAGATGGGTCGCCCGGACCACGATTGGAAGCATGCGGACCCGTGGCGCGTCATGCGCATCACCAGCGAGTTCGTCTCCGGCTTCGACGCTCTTCACGATCTCGACTGGGCCGTGACCGTCTTCGGCTCCGCCCGTCTCGGCGAGGGCACCCCGGAATACGAGCAGGCTCGCGCACTGGGCAAGGCCCTGGTGGAGGCTGGTTACGCGGTCATCACCGGTGGCGGCCCCGGCCTGATGGAAGGCCCGAACCGCGGAGCTTACGAAGCCGGCGGCATGTCTGTCGGCCTGGGCATCGAGCTGCCTTTCGAGCAGGTGCTCAACCCCTGGGTCGACCTCGGGTTGAATTTCCGGTACTTCTTCGCCCGCAAGACGATGTTTTTGAAGTACTCGCAGGGGTTCATCTCGCTGCCGGGTGGCTTCGGCACGATGGACGAGGTCTTCGAGGTCCTCTGCATGATCCAGACAGGCAAGGTCACCAACTTCCCGATGGTGCTCCTCGGCACCGAGTTCTGGTCCGGCCTCGTCGACTGGATTCGCACCCAGCAGCTCGGCCGCGGCCTGATCTCGGAGGGCGACGACCAGCTCTTCCTCGTCACGGATTCGGTGGACGAGGCGGTGGAGTACATCGTCAACACGCACCGCGAGATGTCGGACCCGCGCAACCTGCACAAATACGAGCGTTAAATGCACCTCCTTCCCGCCGGCCTGCCTCGTGTCATGGCCATCGTGAACCGCACTCCGGACTCGTTTTATGACAAGGGTGCGACCTTCGCCTTCGACGCCGCTCTGGCGCGCTGCCGAGAGGTCGTCGACGCAGGTGCCACGATCGTCGATGTCGGCGGCGTGAAAGCGGGTCCGGGCGACGACGTCAGTGCTCACGAGGAGATTGACCGCGTCGTGCCGTTTATCGACGCCGTCCGCAATCAGCTCGCCGCAGCCGACGCGACCTCGGTGGATATCTCCGTGGACACGTGGCGCCCCGCTGTCGCGGAGGCGGCGATCGCGGCGGGAGCGACCCTCATCAACGACACATGGGCAGGCTTTGAACCAGAGCTCGTCGAGGTCGCCGGCGCGCACAAAGTGGGCTACGTCTGCTCGCACACCGGCGGTGCGACCCCGCGCACGCGACCGCACCGCGTGCATTACGACGACGTCGTCGCCGACGTGATTCGCGAAACGACGACGCTCGCGGAGCGCGCCGTGGACTGCGGCGTCCCGGAAGACAAGGTGTTCATCGACCCCACGCACGACTTCGGCAAGAACACGTTCCACGGGTTGGAGATCCTGCGGCGCATCGAGGAGGTCGTCGCAACGGGCTGGCCGGTGCTCATGGCGCTGTCGAATAAGGACTTCATTGGGGAGACCACGGGACGCGCAGTGGGGGAGCGCGTCGCGGGCACGCTCGCGGCGACAGCGTGGTGCGCGGCGCGCGGGGTCGCGGCATTCCGCGTGCACGAGGTCGCCGAAACCATTGACGTCATCCGCACCACCGCAGCCATCCAAGGAACCACAGGTCCGCTCGCGACGATCAGAGGTTTGGCGTAGTGCAGGTCTCCGTCGTCATTCCCGCCCTCAACGAGGAAAACACTGTCGCTGATGTGGTGCGCGCAGCTCGCGCATCGTGCGCCGACGAGGTCATCGTCGTCGATTCCGATTCGACGGACGCGACAGCCGCCAACGCGGAAGCTGCCGGTGCGACGGTGCTCAATTGGCGGGATATCGCGCCGGAGATTCCGGTTCAGCCCGGCAAGGGCGAAGCGTTGTGGCGCGGGGCCCTCGCGGCGCAGGGGGACATCGTGGTGTTCCTCGACGCAGACGTCACCACCGTTGAGGCGGGGTGGGTGGATAGGTTGGCGGGGGCGTTCGTCGATAAGCGTGTGCATCTTGTGAAAGCGAGCTATGACCGCGCGCTCAACGGTGCCCCGCGCGGCGGTGGGCGCGTCACGGAACTGACAGCGAAGCCGCTGCTCCGCCTCCTGTTTCCCGACATCCCGCCGCTTGACCAGCCGCTCGCCGGCGAATACGCCATCCGCCGCGACACCGCACTCAAGGTGCCGTTCGTCGCGGGATACGGCGTCGAAGCGGGCTTGCTTATCGACGTCTCCACCCTCCACGGCCCCTCCTCCCTTGCCCAAATCCCCCTCGGGCAGAAAGCCCACCGCAACCGGCCTTTGCACGAACTGTCCGCAATGGCTGAAACCGTCGCCGCCACCATCCTCGCCCGCGCCGGCGTAGGCGACGTCCCGCAACGCCAGCCCTGGGCCGAACTGCGGTAGCATCAGTTCATGCTGTCTTGGGTCATTCTCATCCTCGTCATCGCCGCCATCGCGCTGCTCGGCGCGTGGATTTCTGCCTCGATCGCCGGCCGCGGTGAAGCGCTACCTCCGATGGACGCACCCCGCGACGTCATCGCCTCGAACCGCGATGCCGTCGACGCTGGCCGTTACGAGGACATCGCCCTCGAAGTCGTCCCCCGCGGATACCGCCAGGACCAAGTCGATGCTCTCGTCGAGCACCTCCTTTCCAAGCAAGGGCGTAAGATTGGGGAGGAATTTCCGTCGCGCGTGACCGCGACCGACGGAGAGCAGACAATCGAAGAAGCCAAGGAGTAACACCACATGGCAGCAATGAAGCCGCGTACCGGCAACGGTCCGATGGAAGTCGTCGAGGAAAGCCGAAAGATCGTGATGCGCATCCCGTCCGACGGCGGCGGACGCCTCGTGGTGGAGCTCAACAACGAGGAAGCTGCCGAACTTGGCCAGCTCCTCACCGATGTCGCAGCGCAGTAGAGCTGCAGGTAACATGACGCCATGCTCAAAGACATTGTTGATGTGCTGGCGGACCCCGTTGACGGAAGTGCTCTGACGGGGGCGGACGATTTCAGCCGCCTGGTGTCTGAGACCGGGCATTCGTACGACGTGGCTAAGCAGGGCTACGTCACGCTGGCATCCGGCGCCGGGATTGCTCATGAGGGCGACAGCCCGGAGATGGTGGTCTCACGCGAGGCGTTTTTATCGCGCGGCCATTTCGCGCCGTTCGTGGAGACGGTCACGGAGCGCGTCCTCGACGCTCTTCAAGGACTCCCGCTTGACGACGTCGCGGCCACCCCCACCATCCTCGAAGTCGGCGCCGGCACCGGCTACTACCTGACGCACACTCTCGACGCGGTGGAGAATTCCCGCGGAATCGGCGTCGATATCGCTGTTCCCGCCGCGAAGCACTTGGCGAAAGCGCACCCCAAGATCGGCGCCGTCGTCGCCGATGTGTGGGAGGGCCTTCCTCTGCGCGATAATTCCGTCGACGTGATCACCGTGATTTTCGCGCCGCGCAACCCGCAGGAATTCGCGCGCGTGCTTGTCGACGACGGCGAGGTCCTCATCCTCACCCCCCAAGCCGGCCACCTCGACGAACTCCGCGAGCCCCTCGGCATCTTGGGCGTTGAGGAAGGCAAGCAGGAGCGCATGCTCGAGCAAGCCGCCGGCCACCTCGTTCCCGTTGGTGAGCCAGAGCTCATTGAGTTCCCGATGAACCTGGACCGCGAGTCGATCGCCGCCCAGGTCGGCATGAGCCCGTCTGCCCGCCACCTCGACCCGGAGGTTCTCGCTGAGCGTGTCGCTGCTCTTCCTGAGACCATGACGGTCACCGCGCGAGCGCAGCTCACTCGGATGAAGCGAGCGCCGCAGGCCTAGACTCCGCGGCTCAGCCTTAGGCTCGGCGGCTCGGCGGCTCAGCCTTAGGCGTAGCGGCGCTGTCTCCGCCCTGCTCGCGCCGGCTGCAGCTCTGCGCGAGCAGGGCTTTCGCGGTTTTAGACCGCCGCGCGCGGGCGGCTCCACTGGCTGAGAATCTCCGCGTCGCCTTCAGTCGTGGCGCGGAGCTCACCGACGCCGTTTTCGGGCCAGAAGCGGCTGGCCATGGTGACGGCGCCGCCGCCGGCGAAGACTTCGATGGCGGAGCCGTCGACAAGCACGGAGATGTGGTCTTCGTCCTCGTCGTCGAGCTGCGCGGTGGCGGGGTTGCCGTCGAGGCGGTCGAGGGTGATCTCGTCGCCGGAGTGTGAGATCACGGCGGCGACGTCGCCTGTGGTGTCGACAACTTCGACCGCCACCTTCGACCCCACCGGGATCTCACACAGGCCAGTCCAGAGCTTGGCGCGCTGGGTGGCGCTGACAGCGTCGGGAAGCCCCTGCGCGGGGGTCTGGTACAGCTCTCCGCCCGCGAGGGTGACCACGCGGGGCAGCGACAGGGCGTTGGCCCAGCCTTCGGATTCCCAGGTCGGCTGGGCTGTCGGGTCGCCGCCGCGGCCGGTCGCAGCCAGCAGACCGAAGATGCGGGCTTCGGCGTAGCGCTCGTCGTCGGTCTGCGTGCCGCGCACGACGTTGGTGCTGCGGGGGCGGGTGAAGTCGTGGCCGTAATCGAGGCGGGTGAACGGGGTCCGCACGGTGAATTCGGTCTCGTCGAGGGTGCCGACGAGGTAGCCGGTCAGGTCGCCCTTCTCAAGCTCGATGGTCAAAAACAGCACGTCGTAGATCTCGTCGTCTTCCTCGTCGCGCAAGCGGATGATGCGCGGGGCGACGGTCACAGCGTCGTCGGAAAGGCCGGTGTCGCCGTCGAAGCGCAGCGGGCCGAGCAAGGACCACGACGTTCCGTCGGGGGAGTCCAGCACGACCGGGACAGGCTTCTCGGAGGGGCCGCTGCTCGCCAGCATCACCCAGCCGGATTGGCCGCGGGTGCGGTCCTCGCTTTCCTTCCAGTCGGGGACGACGCAGGGGGAGCGGAAGCGAGTGAAACGCCCGACGTCCTTCACCACAGGGCCAAGGCGGCGCACTCCGGGATCGATGTCACCGGCTTCGTCGACTTCCTCGCAGAGGGTCTCGATCTCGTCGATACGCGCTGCTTGAACCGTCGTTCCTGCGTTGGTGACGGACGTGAAGTACAGGTCCGTGCCTTCCGCCGAGGAAACGACGGAGCCGGCCAGGATGCGGGTCTCGCCGCCGACGGGTGCGATGACGTCGTTGCACTCGTAGAAGTCGAACGGGTTGCCCTCGGAGAATTGGTGCGCCCAACGCGTCGGGGCACCTTCGGAAGGTTCGTACTGGTAGAAGAGGTGCCAGTCGTCGCCGTCGCGAAGCATGCCCGCTGCGGCGTTCAAAATGCCTTCGTCCGCGGTGACATGCAGTTCCGGTCTCAAATTGCTCACAGTTTCGTCCTCCGGTCTTACAGAAGCGACTTGTACACGTCGACGGTTTCTTGGGCGATTTTGTCCCAGGTGAATTCTTTTTTCACGCGGGTCAGACCAGCTGCTGCGAAGCGTTTGGTGGTGGCCGCGTCCTGGGCGAGTGCGTTGACTGCGGCGGCGAGGTCCTTCTCGAAGGACTGTGTGTCGTCCGCGTCGTAGTGCACCAGGGTACCGGTCTCGCCGTCAACGACAACTTCGGGAATGCCGCCCACGTCGGACGCGACGACGGCGGTGTTGCACGCCATCGCCTCCAAGTTCACGATGCCCAGCGGTTCGTACACCGAAGGGCACACGAAAATATCGGCTGCGGAGTAGATGTCGCGGATATCTTCCTTCGGCAGCATGTCCGTCACCCAATGCACGCCGTCGCGCAATGCACGAAGCTTATCGACGAGCCCCTCCGTCTCCTCCGCAATCTCCTTCGTATCGGGAGCTCCTGCGCAGAGAATCAACTGGATGTCCGGGTCGAAGTCCTGGGCTGCCTTCACCAGGTGGGGCACGCCCTTCTGGCGGGTGATGCGCCCGACGAATGCGACGACGGGGCGCGACGGGTCGATGCCCAGGCGCTCGATGACATTCTTTTCGCTGCTCGCGTCGGCTGCGGCACTGTCGGTTTCGCCGCGCAGGTCGCCAGCGGCGTCGACGGTGGGGTACCAGAACGAGGTGTCGATGCCGTTGAGGACGACGTGGACGCGCGAGGCGTCGATACGCGGGTAGGCGCGCAAGATGGCGTCCTTCATGCCGGCGGAGACTCCGATGACGGCGTCGGCGTTTTCCATGGCGTTCTTCTCGGACCAGGAGGAGACGTCGTAGCCGCCGCCGAGCTGCTCGCGCTTCCACGGGCGGTCGGGTTCGAGGGAGTGCGCGGTGACGACGTGCGGGACACCGTGGAGCAGTCCGGCGAGGTGCCCGCCGAGGCCCGAGTACCAGGTGTGGGAGTGGACGATGTCGACATCGGAGGCGGCATGAGCCATGCGCAGACCCGTCGACATGGTTTTGATAGCGCCGTTCGCGTCATCCAAGGCGGGGTCGACGCCGTGGACGTATACGTTTTCCGCGTCGCGGGGCTGGCCCATGCAGTGGACGTCCACGGTGACGTCGTCAAGCTTGCGCATGAAGCGCGTGAGCTCCGTGACATGGACTCCCGCGCCTCCGTAGATTTCGGGCGGATATTCGCGGGTCATCATTCCGACTCTCATGCTCTCCGAGACTAGTAGCGTTTCCGCGGCCGTGCAGGCACCCACGGAGGGAGGTGGCGGGCGTCCCATTTGATGCAAGTGCAGTGCAGCTTTAGCTCTTCTTACCTAGGCTTGGGGGTGTGAACAGCCAGCCGAATGTCCTCGCCATTGTCCTCGCGGGCGGAGAAGGCAAGCGCCTTTTTCCGTTGACTCTCGACCGCGCCAAGCCCGCCGTGCCGTTCGGCGGGAATTACCGTCTCGTCGACTTCGTTCTGTCCAACCTCGTCAACGCCGGGTACAACCGCATCGCGGTGCTGACGCAGTACAAATCGCACTCGCTCGACCGCCACGTGGCTACCGCGTGGAATTTCTCAGGGCCGATGCACCAGTACATCGCGTCGGTGCCGGCGCAGCAGCGTCTGGGTAAGCGCTGGTACCAGGGGTCGGCGGACGCGCTTTTGCAGTCGCTGAACCTCATCTACGACGAGCAGCCGGACTACGTGCTCGTCTTCGGCGCTGACCACGTCTACCGCATGGATCCGTCGCAGATGGTCGAGGACCACATCGCGTCGGGCAAGTCGTGCACCGTCGCCGGCATCCGCGTGCCGCGCGTCGAGGCCACGGCGTTCGGTTGCATCCAGTCCGACGACGACGGCACGATCACGGAGTTCTTGGAGAAGCCAGCCGACCCGCCGGGCACGCCCGACGACCCGGAGGTCACCTACGCGTCGATGGGCAATTATTGCTTTTCGACGGAGGCGCTCATCGACGCCCTCCGCGAAGACAACGACAACGAATCCTCCTCCCACGACATGGGCGGGGACATCATTCCGTATTTTGTCGGCAAGGGCGATGCCCACGTCTACGACTTCTCCGCCAACCAAGTCCCCGGCGCGACTGAGCGTGACAAGGGGTACTGGCGTGACGTCGGCACCATCGATTCCTTCTACGACGCCCACATGGATCTCATCTCGATCCACCCGGTGTTCAACCTGTACAACAAGTCGTGGCCGATTCACTCCACTGAGGACGAGAACCTGCCGCCCGCGAAATTCGTCTCCGGCGGTATCGCGCAGGAGTCCATCATCGCGCCGGGCTCGATCATTTCGGGTTCCACGGTGCGCAATTCTGTGCTGTCGACGGACGTGCGCGTGGAAGAAGGCGCGACGGTCGAGTCGTCGGTGCTCATGCCCGGTGTGCGCGTCGGCCGCGGAGCTGTCGTGCGCCACGCCATCTTGGACAAGAACGTCTACGTTTCGGACGGCGCGACCGTCGGTGTCGACGAAGACAACGACCGTGCCCGCGAGTTCTCCATCTCGAAGGCCGGTGTTGTGGTGGTGGGCAAGTCCGAGGTCGTCGAGTAGCTAGACGCGGCGCGTCACCAGTGTCACCCCGGAATCGAGGGGGAGACGCGTCACGACGGCGCCTTCCAGCCCATCCACCAGCTCATCCGCTTCCCGCGCAGCGAGAGTGGCGCGGTCTTTGCGGGTGGGGTCGGTGACGGTGCCGTCGAGAAGCGAACCCGCGAGAACGAGCGTGCCGCCGGGGGAGAGCAGCGGCCACGCGGCCTCGACGACAGCCGGCAAATCCACCGGGTCGACGTCCGCGTAGACGAGGTGGTACGCGCCGGTCGCGAGCCGTCCGAGCACGTCGAGCGGGCGCGACGGCAGGAAACGCACGCGCGATCCGCCGAAGCCGGCGTCCCGGAACGCGGCCTTCGCGCGTGCCTGGTGATCCGCCTCCGGGTCGATACACGTCAACGGGGCCTTGTCCGGCAGTCCCGCGAGAATGTGCAGGCCTACAACGCCGGCGGCGGGCGTCATCGCCACAGCGCCCGTCGCGGCAGCGCCGCTGGTGGCGCCGGCTGCAGCCAACGTACCCAGCAATTCACCCACCGCGACGCTCGGGGTGGGAAGGGAGTATTCGGAGGCGTCGGCGCGGGCGTCGATAAGCGGGCCCTCTTGCTGCTTGCCTGTGATGTACTCGTTGAGGGACGAAAATGCTGAATTGCTCACATGAGTATCCTACGAAATCGACCCCGGCGGTGCGTGGACCCGCGCGGTACGCAACAATAGTGAGCATGCACGACGACGCCACCGGCACCGCCGCCTTCGACCAAGGCCACGGCGAGATGCCCAGCTGGGCAGAGCTCGTCGAGGAGCACGCCGACAGCGTGTACCGCCTCGCGTTCCGCCTCGCCGGCAACCAGCAAGACGCCGAGGACCTCACCCAAGAGACGTTCATGCGCGTGTTCCGCAACCTGAAGACGTACAAGCCCGGCACGTTCGAGGGCTGGCTGCACCGCATCACGACGAACCTGTTCCTCGACATGGTGCGCCACCGCAGCAAGATCCGCATGGAGGCGTTGCCCGAGGACTACGAGCGCGTCCCCGGCACCGCCCCCACACCCGAGCAGGTGTACACCGCGACGAACCTCGACCCCGCGCTGCAAGCTGCGCTCGACGAACTCGGGCCTGAATTCCGCGTGTCCGTCGTGCTCTGCGATGTCGTCGGGATGAGCTACGAGGAGATCGCGAAGACGCTCGGCGTGAAGATGGGCACCGTCCGTTCGCGCATCCACCGCGGCCGCAGCCAGCTCCGCGCGTCGCTCGAGGCGCAGGCCGTGTCCAACGAGGCGGCGCGCGAGCTCATCCGCGCGAGGTGACGGCGTTGCCCAAGTTCGATTCGATCGACCACCTCAATTTCGAAGCCGTCGCCGCGCTTATCGACGACGAACTCACCCCCACCGCCCTCCGCCGCGCCCAACAGCACCTGTTGCAGTGTCCCGACTGCCGTCGTGAAGTCGCTCAGCAGCGTGCCGCCGCCGATGCCGTGCGCGAACACAATTCCGACGGGTGCTTGCGCGCGCCGCGGTCGTTGGTGGAACGCCTGCAGCATCTCGACTCCGCCGACGCGGACCCCCACGCTGCCGCTGCCGATTCCCGCTCCCGCGAATCGTCCCGGAACCGCCCCTTTTCCTGGCTCCGCACGCGCGACGGGCTAAAGTGAAACCGTGTTTGACACTATCGGTTGGGGCGAAATCTTCGTCGTCGTGCTCGCGGGCCTGATCATTATCGGTCCCGAGCGCCTGCCTGGGGTCATCATGGATGTCCGTGCCGCGATTTTCGCGGCGCGCCGCGCGATCAACGACGCGAAGAACGAGCTCTACGGCGAGGAATTCGACGAGTTCCGCAAACCAATGAGCACCGTCACCGAATACGCCGCGATGGGGCCGAAGCGCGCCATCGCCAAAGTGCTTTTCGACGAAGACGGCGACTACCTTGACCAGTTCGACCCCCGCAAGATGATGGATGGGGACCCTACTGTGGGCAGTTCGACGGCTCCCAGCCCCAGCTCTGATGACGTGCAGCGATCGCAGGAGCGAGGGTCTAAACGGCGGCGTCGTCAGCCCGGAATGGGAGTCAGTGCGCCGCAGGACTCGCAGACAGGGAACCAGAACCCGCCGGCGCAGTCGGGCGGGGCAGGGTTCTCCTGGGCGGACGTCACCTAGTTTCGGGTGACTCCTAAGTTGAGGTTCTTTCCGGCGAGGGAATCGCGGCGGATCTTCAGCTTGCTGGCGATGTCGGCGATGGCTTTGCCGGACGGGGAGTCGGGGGCCTGCAGGGCGATGGGGGTGCCTTCGTCACCCTGGACACGCAGAGCTGGATCGAGGGGGACAGAGCCGAGGAGGGGGACGTCGGTGCCCGTGATGGCGGTGAGGCGCTCGGCGACGTTCTCGCCGCCGCCGGTGCCGAAGACATCCATGGTGGTGCCGTCGGGCATGACCATGGCGGACATGTTCTCGATGACTCCGGCGACGCGCTGGCCCGTCTGCTGAGAGATGGAGCCGGCACGCTCAGCGACTTCAGCGGCAGCGGCTTGCGGTGTGGTCACGATGAGGAGCTCGGCATTCGGGACGAGCTGCGCTACGGTGATGGCCACGTCGCCGGTCCCGGGCGGTAGGTCCATGAAGAGGACGTCGAGTTCGGACCAGTAGACATCGGAAAGAAACTGCTGGATAGCTCGGGTGAGCATCGGCCCACGCCACACGACCGGGGCGTTTCCTTCGACGAACTGGCCGATGGAGATGTGGCGGACGCCGTGGGCGATGGGCGGCATGAGCATCTCGTCGACAACCGTCGGGCCCTGGCCCGCCGAACCCATTAGGCCAGGGATGGAGTGGCCGTAGATATCGGCGTCCAAAATGCCGACGTTCAAGCCCTGCGCAGCCAGCGCGGTCGCCAGGTTCACGGTCATCGAGGACTTGCCGACGCCACCCTTGCCCGACGCCACCGCGAACACCCGCGTCGTCGAGCCCGGTTGCGCGAACGGGATCACCGGCTCGGACCTGTCGCCCTTGAGGCGCTGAGCGAGGTTGCGGCGCTGCTCCTCACTCATCGTGTGCATGGTCACGCTGACTTCGCCGACGCCCTCGAGTTCCTCGAGCACGGCACGCACATTGGATTCGATGGTGTCGCGCATCGGGCATCCGGCAATGGTGAGGTAGATGCCGACGGCGACGTCGCGGCCGTCGATACGCACGGACTCGACCATGTCCAATTCGGTGATCGGTTTGCCGATCTCGGGGTCGTCGACCCGGGCGAGTGCGTTGCGGACAGCTGCTTCTGAAATCGGGGCTGTGTCAGTCATTGCTCGTAAAGTATATGGCCTTCGCGCCCGCGGCTGAAGCCGGCACTAGACTCGAACGGGTACACGAACGCGAAAATGAAGGATGAGCACATGAGCCAGCTGAATCCGGCACCCGGCGGCGCCTCCGCATCGCGCCGTCCCGTCGACGGGCTGCAGCGCCCTTCGGGTTGGCCCGTGGGCAGCTTCAAGAATTACGAGGACGCGCAGGCCGCCGTCGACGGGCTGTCCGACCGCGAGTTCCCGGTGGAGGACATCACGATCGTCGGCGTCGACCTCATGCAGGTCGAGCGGGTTACCGGTCGGCTGACGTGGGGTCGTGTGCTGGCGGGCGGTGCGCTGTCCGGCATGTGGTTCGGCTTGTTCGTCGGTTTGCTGTTTGCGCTGTTCACGCCGGATGTGTGGAAGTCGTTGTTGTCTGCGCTCGTGATCGGTCTGCTCTTCGGCGTCGTGTTCGCAGCGCTCGGGTACGCGTTCACGCGCGGCCGCCGCGATTTCTCGTCGGCGACGACCATCGTCGCCGGCCGTTACGACATTTTGTGCGAGCCGTCGTCCGCGCCCCGCGCCCGCGACATGATCGCGGAGATGGGGCCGCGTCCCGCACAATCGCTTATCGACGAAAGCCCCCAGAGCTAATGCCCTCCCTTCCTCACCTGCAGAGCAGGTCGCGTGGGCGCTCGTCGTGGTCGTCGGTTGGAGCTGTGCGAATCGTCGCTGCTATGTCAGCTGCGGGGTTGCTTTTCGGCGCGACAGCGTGCGCGCCGGCCGAGGAACCGGTGCGGATTGCCGCTGATCCGTCTGATCCTGAGCAGATGGTGCTCGCTGAGATCTACCGCCAGGTGGCAGAGCTAGCCGGAAAAGAAGTGGGGATCGTCGGCCAGCAACTGAACGATGACGGCGAGAAGCTCGCCCTGCTTCAGGCCCGCGACGCGAATCTGGCGGTCATGTGCGTCGGGTCGCTGGTCGTCGCGGCGAACCCGGCCGAGACTGACGCTTTAGAGGAGAAGAAGCGCGAGGCAGACGCGGATGACTCCAACGACGTGGATTTGGCGCTGGCGACCTATGATGCGGCCGTCGCGACGTTGCCTGGTGCGTTCAAGACCGTCGATCCGTCGCCTGCCGAGGGCTGCGCAGACGCCGACCACGGCGATCTGCCGCAGAACATCATTCCCGTCTACCAGGCCGGGCTTTTCGACCGCGGCGTCCGCAACGCCATGAACAAAGTCACCCGTGCGTTGTCCACCACAGACTTGGAGAAGCTCATCGAAAAGACCGAAGAAGACGGCGACCCCGGCGCTGCCGTCAATGCCTGGATGCAGGAGAAGACCGGCATGGGTTCCGAGTTGAAGCGCATCGTCGACGAAGGTCAGGCTCGCGAAGTCTAGAAGCCGATTGCAGGCGTGCGGAAGTGGCCGTGGACATGCTTGATTCACGCGATGAGCGTGGTCAGGCTGTGTCTGCGGCCGTTTCGCTATTTCCCGAACAGTAGGTGCATGGCACCGTATTGGTGTGTCCGGGTTGGTACTGGTGTTCCGCGCGGTGAAACCCATGTTGGTGTCCCATCGCGCATCTGTATTCGACCCCTGTTGTGTCTATCCGGGTCATCGTCGTTGGTGCGGTTGTGATACCTGCACAACACCGACAGGTTGTTCATGTTCGTCTGTCCACCGCGGGCCCACGGTTCGATGTGGTGGACTTCGCAGTTATCAGCAGCATGCCGGCAATCCGGAACAGGGCACGTCGTCAGTGTCGCCCGGGCGAGATCGCGTTGTTTCTTATTAGCGAACCGTTTCGTGTTGTACAGGTTCACCGGACCGTGCTGCGGGTGGAAGAGTGCCACCTCGAGGTCCTTGGAGTGATGGTGGGCCAGGTACTCCGCACCAGTCATCGTGGTGCCATCCGACAGCCCTAGGATGGTGTCATCGCCTTGGCCGCCGAGGATCGAGATGTAATCCGGCAACGGAATTTGGACCAGTGGGCGTGGAACAGCATCCGCAACAGCACCATCCTTGTGGAGCAGGTCGTGGAATGCTTCGTACATCTGCGGGCCCTCGGGACGGTTGGCGTCGAGTTTTTGGCGCAGGGCGTACTCAAGGGCAGCGATATCCCGCGCATCACCGGTGGCACTGAAGGTGCGTTTGCCTTTCCGCTCCTTACCGAACCGCACCGACGACTCCGGAGCAGGTGTATCCACCTCGGGGACGATGTCTTTGGCGCGGCGTTTCAACGTCTCGTAGTTACCCCACACGGACAACAACGCTAGGCGGATCTTCCACTTCTCTTTTTCGGTGTCCAACGCGCGGACTCGTTGCTCGATGAGCACCAACTGATCCAGTGACTTCGCCGTCTGGCGGGCAACACGCACAGCAGTAGCCTGCTGGCGGGAAAACCGGGTCTTTCCGTAGTAGACCTCGTAGACGCCTTTCCAATCGGCAACGCGGGTGGGGTTGGCGCCGGCGTCGACAAGCTGCTGGGCGTTGAAACTACCCAGCAGGTCGATAGCATTGCCTGCGCCCACATGCGCCGCGAATTGGTTCATGACACAAACGTTAAACGCCCCGCAACCCATCGTCTACGAAACGATGTCTACTTCAGTAGACATCGCACAAACGGGCAGGTCACAGGGCGCAGAAATGGCCGAAACCCCGCCGCACACCGATGTGAAAGGGCGTGGGGCGGGGTGAGGAGGGGAGAAGGTTAGGCGAAGGCTTCGTCGATAAGCGCCTTCTCCTCTTGCTGGTGAACCTTGCTCACGCCGGTCGCCGTGGTGGACTGTGCGCGGCGGGAGATACGGCGCATCGGCGGCAGGTTGTCGACGAGGTTGGCCAGGTGCTCGTTGTAGAACGGCCACGGACCCTGGTTGGCGGGCTCGTCCTGCACGAAGCGGACCTCCTTGGCGTTCGGGTAGTTGGCGAATGCCTTGTTGAGGCGGTTGAACGGGATCGGGTGGAGCATCTCGATGCGGATGATCGCGACGTCGTCACGGCCGTCCTTCTGGCGGCGCTTCTCCAGATCGTAGTAGACCTTGCCGGAGCACAGGATGATGGTGGTCACCTTGTCGGCGTCGCCGATGACCTTGTTCTTCGCATCGACGATATTCGGGTCGTCGATGACGGAGCGGAAGGACTTGGACTCGATGAAGTCTGCCGGCTGGGAGACAGCGGCCTTGTTGCGCAGCATCGACTTCGGGGTGAAGACGACGAGCGGGCGGCTCATATCGCCCAAAGCTTGACGACGCAGCAGGTGGAAGTGGTTTGCCGGCGTCGACGGCTGAGCGATCGTCATGGAGCCCTCGGCAACGAGCTGCAGGAAGCGCTCGATGCGTGCCGACGAGTGGTCCGGACCCTGGCCCTCGTAGCCGTGCGGCAGCAGCATGATCAGGCTGGACAGCTGACCCCACTTGGTCTCACCGGAGGAGATGTACTCGTCGATGATGGTCTGGGCGCCGTTGGCGAAGTCGCCGAACTGTGCCTCCCATGCGACGAGTGCGCCCGGGTTGCCGACGGTGTAGCCGTACTCAAAGCCGAGACCGCCGAACTCGGTAAGAGCCGAGTTGTAGATGTTGAAGCGGCCGCCATTGCCAGACTCGATGGCGTAGGCATCGAGCGGGTTGTACTGCTCGCCGGTATTCGGGTCGAACAGGACGCCGTGGCGCTGGGTGAAGGTGCCGCGCTTGGAGTCCTCGCCGGTGAGGCGCACGAGCTTGCCCTCAGCGGCCAGGGAGCCGAAGGCAAGGAGCTCGCCCCATGCCCAGTCGATGTTGCCGTTGTCGAAGGAGCCGCCGCGGGACTTCAGCACCGACTTGAGGCGCTTGTTGGGGGTGAAGTCGCCGGGGAGGTTGGCGTAGGTGTCGGCAAGCTCCTGGAATGTTGCCTCCGTGATGGAGGTGTCCAGGCCGCGGGTGAGCGACTGGGATTCGGTGATGCCGTGCTGGGAGGCGGGGGACCCGCCGCCTTCCTTGACGTCGTTGAACACGGAGTCCAGCTGGTCGTGGAAGTCCTGCTTGGCGATCTCCGCCTCTTCCTCCGTGAGGTCGCCACGACCGATGAGGTCCTTGGTGTAGCGGGTACGCACGGACGGGTGGGAGTCGATGCGCTCGTACATGAGCGGCTGGGTCACCGACGGGTCGTCGGCCTCGTTGTGACCGCGGAGGCGGTAGCAGATGAGGTCGATGAAGACATCTTTGCCGAATTCGCGGCGGTACTCGGTGGCCAGCTGGCCGACCCAGGCTGCTGCCTCAGGGTCGTCGCCGTTGACGTGGAAGACCGGGCAGTCGAAGCCCTTGGCCAAGTCGGTGGCGTAGTAGGTGGAGCGGCCCTGGTCCGGGGTGGTGGTGAAGCCGACCTGGTTGTTCACCACGATGTGGACGGTGCCGCCGACGTTGTAGCCGGTGAGCTGGGACATGTTCAGGGTCTCCTGAACGACGCCGAGGCCGGCGAAGGATGCGTCGCCGTGGAGCATCATCGGGACGACGGAACGCTCGTTGGTGTTGTTGTCGTGGTTGATGATGTCCTGCTTGGCGCGGGCGATGCCGACCAGCACCGGGTCGACGGCCTCCAGGTGGGACGGGTTGGCGGCGAGGGTGACCTTGATCTCGCCGTCGCCGAACATCTGGAGGTGCTCGCCTTCGAAGCCGAGGTGGTACTTCACATCGCCGGAGCCGCCCTGCTGGGCCGGCTGCAGGTTGCCTTCAAACTCGCCGAAGATGGTCTTGACCGGCTTACCGACGATGTTGAACAGCACGTTGAGACGGCCGCGGTGCGGCATGCCGATGACGACCTCGTCGAGGCCCTGGCCAGCGGCGGTGTCGATGACGGCATCCATCAGCGGGATCAGGGTCTCGGCGCCCTCGAGGGAGAAGCGCTTCTGGCCGAGGTACTTGGTCTGCAGGAAGTTCTCGAAGGCCTCTGCGGCGTTGAGCTTCTGCAGGATGTACTTCTGCTCGGCGCTGGTGGGCTTGGGCATGCCGACTTCGATGCGGTCGCGCAGCCACTCGCGCTCGTCGCGGTCGAGGACGTGGGTGTACTCGGCACCGACGTGGAGGGTGTAGGCGGCGCGCAGGCGGGTGAGCACCTCGCGCAGCGTCATGGTCTCCTTGCCGCCGAAGCCACCGACGTTGAAGGTGCGGTCGAGGTCCCACAGGGTCAGACCGTGGGATTCGAGCAGCAGGTCGCGGGAGTCCGGCTTGGGCAGGCCGGGCTGGTGCCACTGCAGCGGGTTGGTGTCAGCCATGAGGTGGCCGCGGGAGCGGTAGGCCTCGATGAGGTTCATCACGCGGGTGTTCTTGTCCACACCGCCGTTGGGGATGTCCTGGGCCCAGCGCATCGGGGCGTAGGGGATCTGCATGGCGTTGAAGATCTCGTCCCAGAACTTGTCGTCGTTAAGCAGCTGCGAGATGTCGCGGAGGAATTCGCCGGACTCTGCGCCCTGGATGACGCGGTGGTCGTAGGTGGAGGTCAGCGTGGTCAGCTTGCCCACGCCGAGCTCGGCGAGACGGTCCTCGGAGGCGCCGGCGAATTCTGCCGGGTAGTCCATGGCGCCGACGCCGACGATGGTGCCCTGGCCCTTGGTCAGGCGCGGGATGGAGTGGCGGGTGCCGATGCCGCCCGGGTTGGTCAGCTGAATGGTGACGCCCTGGAAGTCCTCGAGCTTGAGCTTGTTCTGGCGGGCGCGGGCGACGATGTCCTCGTAGGCCTTGACGAACTGGTCGAAGGTGAGGGTCTCGCACTCCTTGATGGCGGCGACAACGAGTGCGCGGGTGCCGTCCTTCTGCGGAAGGTCGATCGCAAGGCCCAGGTTGATGTGCTCAGGCGTGACGACGAACGGCTTGCCGTCGACCACCTTGTAGTTGACGTTCATGCCCGGGTGGAGCAGCGCGGACTTGACGATCGCCCAGCCGATGATGTGGGTGAACGAGATCTTGCCGCCGCGGGTGCGCTTTAAGTGATCGTTGATCTGAGCGCGGTTTTCGAACATGAGCTTGACCGGCATGTCGCGCACGGTCGTCGCGGTCGGGACGGTCAGGGACTCGTCCATGTTCTTCGCGATGGCCTTGAAGGTGCCCTTCAGCTGGGTCTCGCCAGCCTCCGGAAGCGGCTTGAGGCGGTCCATCGGGGACTGCTTGGCCTTCTTCTTGTTGGCGCTCTTCTGCGACGGCTGCGGCACGTCCTTGACGGCGGTGTCGACGCGGGTCTCACGGCCGTCCTGGCTCGGAGCACCGGTGGTCTCGGCGACCTTGGTCGCGGTGCGCGCCTTGTGCGGCTGGGTGTTGTTCGCCGACACCTTCTTCGCGGCGGGGGAGACGAGCGGGGTGGCCTTGCCCGCGGCTGGCTTACCCTCTTTTTCGAACATCTCGCGCCATTCTTCGTCGACGGAGTTCGGATCCTCCTGGTACTGCTGGAACATCTCATCAACCAGCCAGTCGTTTTGGCCGAATGTGCTCTCGCTGCTCACGGCAGGTACTCGCCTCGTTTCTTCGTTCTCTGGGTGCTTTTGATTGCTTTGTCGGTCATTGTCAATCAATGGCTAACAGCCCACAATACTGCATACTTTCCGCCCCGCTTGAGCAGGTCGGTGTGGGGTCCGTCTTCAATGATACGTCCTTGGTCTATCACGAGGATTCGGTCGGCCTTTGCAGCGGTGGCGAGGCGGTGCGCGACGATGATTGCGGTGCGGTGAGCAGTGGCGCGTCCGGAAGCGTCGAGGACGGCGCGTTCGGTGGCGGGGTCGAGGGTGGCGGTGGCTTCGTCGAGAAGCACGACGTCGGGACGGAGCATTTCGGCGCGCGCGAGCGCGATGATTTGGCGTTGGCCGGAACTCAAGCCGCGGCCGCGTTCGCCGACGCGGTGGTTGAAGCCGCCGGGGATGGCGGCGATGATGCCGAGTGCGCCGATGCGCCGCACGGCGTCTTCGATCTCGGCTTCGCTGGCATCGGGCGCGCCGTACGCGATGTTGTCGGCCACGGTCCCGGGAAACAGGTAGGACTCCTGGGGGACTTGCGCGAGTGCGCGTCGCCAGTCGGACAAGGGGAATTCGCGGATGTCGGTTCCGCTCGCGGTCACAGCGCCTGTCACGGGATCATAAAAACGGGCAAGCAGCTTGACGACGGTCGACTTGCCCGCCCCCGTCGCCCCCACCAGCGCCACGGTCTCGCCGGGCTGGAAGGTGACGGTGACATCTGACAGCGCGACCGGAGAAGCGCTGGTCGGTTCGGCTGCGTCGGCTGAATCGCGGGAATCGGGGCGTGCGCTGTAGGAGAAGGTGACGCCGTCGAGGGCGAGGGGTCCGCGGGCGGCGTTGGAGGCGTGCGGGGTGGTGCCGGTATCGGGGACGGTGGTGGGTTCGTCGAGAAGCGCGCGGATGCGGTCGAAGCTCACGGTGGCTTGCTGCCAGGAGTCGAAGATTTGGCCGAGCTGCTGGATGGGGCCGTAGAGCTGGGTGAGGTACATGGTGAAGGCGACGAGGACGCCGACGGTGAGCGTGCCGTCGGCGATGCGTGCGCCTCCGATGGCGATGATGATGGCGGTCATGATCTGGGAGATCATTTGCATGCCGTTGAAGTAGGTGGCCACGAGGAGCTGCGATCGCATGCGCAAGCGCCGGTAGGTCTCGCTTTCTGCGGTGAAGTGCGCTTCGGCAGACGGTTCCATGCGGTGCATTTGGCTGATGCGGATCCCGCCGATGAGCTCGGCGAATTCGCCGTTGACGGCGGAGATCTGGGCGCGGGCTGCAGCGTGGAATCGCTTGGAGTAGTGGCGGAAGACGACGGTGATCAGCGCGATGACCGGAACGGCGTAGAGGGCGGTCAGGGCGAGGGAGCCGTCGGTGGCGACGAGCATTGCGGCCACGCCGATGAGGGTGCCCACCGAGACGATCGCTTGAGCGAGACCTGTCTGCAGGAAGCTGGACAGGGTGTCGATGTCGGTCGTCATCCGCGTCATGATCCGGCCCGAGAGGTGCGATTCGAAATAACTCAGTCCGAGATGCTGCAGGTGGGCGTAGCTGCGCACGCGTAGGCCGTAGAGGAGGCGCTCGCCGGAGCGGGCGGATAAGACGGTCATCGCGGCGTTGGCGGCCCACGCGATGAGGACAACGGTCAGGGCGGCGCCGGAGACGAACCAGAGGGTGCGCTCATTGCCGGTGGCAATGCCCTGGTCGACGGCTGTGCGGACCAGCGTCGGAAAGCTTAAGTCCGCGAGCACGCCCACGACGAGGAGGGCGGTGACTGCCGCGATCAGCCATTTGACCGAGGAGAACATCGCGCGCAGTCCCGCAGGGATGGTGCCGGTGGGCTCTTCGTCGGCGTCGGGCAGCGCTTCGAGGCGCTCTAAGAGTTCAGGTGTCGCGGTGACAACGCGGGCGCGGCCACCGCCACCACCGCCGCCGCCACCTGTGCCGGAGGAGGTGAGAACGTGTTCGTGAGGCGAGGTGTCGGGCAGGTCGGGCCATAGCTGGTCATGGGAGGGATTAGCGGGAGGAGGGGAGTCGGAAGTGGTGTCGCCGGGGGCCATGAGGGCCGTGTAGGAGGGGTGGGTAAGGGCGGGGGTGAGGGGAGCGTCGATAAGCGATGTGCCGTGGTCCACGATGATGACGCGTTCGGTGTGCTCGACCGTGGATTGGCGGTGCGCGACGGCGATGATGGTGGCGCCGGGGAGGTTGTCGCGCAGGTTGGCGAGGATGTCTGCTTCGGTTGCGGCGTCGATGGCGGAGGTGGCGTCGTCGAGGATGAGGACGCGCGGGCGCGATAGGAGTGCGCGGGCGAGCGCGATGCGTTGGCGCTGGCCGCCGGATAGCGTGAGGCCGCGTTCGCCGACGACGGTGTCGTAGCCGTCGGGAAGCTGGCTGATGAATTCGTCGGCACAGGCCATGCGCGCGGCGTGGGCGATCTCGGCGTCGGTGACGTCGGCGCCCATGGCGATGTTGTCGCGGATGGACAGCGAGAACAGGAAAGCTTCGTCGAAAACACACGTGACGGCGCTGCGGATGTCGGCGTGGGTGAGCTCGCTGTACGGGATCTGGCCGTCGGGCGTAACTAGTGCGAGGTGCCCGCTCTCGGGGGTGTAGAACGCCCCGGCGAGCTGCACGGCCATCGACTTGCCGGAACCTGCTGGCCCTACGAGCGCGACTTGCTCGCCCGGCGCGACGGTGAGATTGAAACCGTCGAGAACGCGGCGGCCGTCGGCGGTGAAGGTGACGTCGTTGAATGCGATGCCGACCGGGCCCTCGGGCAGCGTGCGCGGGGTTGAGGGGTCGGGGCGCTCGGGCGCGAGCTGCAAGACCTCGTCGAGCCGGTCGATGCCGCTCATGCCCATCTGGAGCGTGACGTACGTGTTCGCCAGCATGGACATCAGCGACGTCAGCGAGCTGAGATACGCGGTGAATGCGACGAAGCCGCCGACTGTCATACCGCCGTTTAGCGCGATGATGCCGCCGGCGACGATCGTGACAACGAGCGCGAGGTTCGGTAGCTGGCTCAGCGCGGGCTGGAAAGAGGCGGTGAGATTCGCTGCGCGCATTTTCACGGCGTAGAGGCGCCGCGCGAGTCCATCGAGGACATCGATTTCGTGGTCTTCCCGACCGAAGGCCTTGACCACGCGCACGCCGGAGACAGTCTGCTCGACGTGGCTGGTCAGGTCGGCTGCGGTCTGCTGATTCGCCCACGTGGCGGCGTACATCGAGCGGCGGGAGCGGTTGGCCACCCAGACGATGACTGGCAAAAACGCCAGGGCCATGAGTGTTAGGGGAAGATCCAGCCAAGCCATGACGGCGACGGTGAGGATCAGCTGGACCAGGCGCGAAAACGCCATGGGGCTCAGCGCCAGAACGGAGAACAGCTGGCCCAGATCCGTAATGGAGCGCGACACGATCTGCCCGGTGACGATGTGGTCTTGGCCCGGCCCGTCGAGGCGGTGCAGCGTTTTCAAAAGCTCCACGCGCACGTAGTGCTGCGAGCGCGTGGCCAGATTGCCGGCGGCCCAGCGGCGCAGGACTTGGAAGGCGAATTGGGAGACGGCGATTCCGGCCATCGCCCATGCGATGGTCGTAACGGAACCATCGCGCGCGCCAGTGGCGACGTCGACGGCGGTGCCGGTCAGCCCCGGCAGCGTCGTTTGCAGCACTGCCGCGAGCACCGCTGTGACGAGGGTGAGCGCAGCAAATCCGCGGTTGGCTTGCAACGACCGGGTGAGCAGATGCCCGCGCAGCTTATCGACGACCCCTGCCCGTCCCGCGCCCTTGTTTCCCGAGTGTGAGATTCTCGCTGCCCCCGGCTAGTCCTCGGATGCGGCGTCGAGTACTGCTGCGGCGGCTGCCTCGTCCTTGTCGGCCTCGCGGTCGTCGTTGTCGCCGTCCTTGTCACTGTCGCGGAAGCGACTGAACACGTCGACGAGGGCCTTGACGCGGAATTTCTTGTTCTTCTCGGCCTTGTCGATCTCGTCTTCGGCCTCGGACTTCGCGGGCAGCTCATTGGCGAATTCGGCGGGCGGCTGGCCGAGGTTGGGGCCAAGGCCCTCAATGACCTTCCTCGCCAGGGCACGGTTGGCCATGGTGCCGGCGACGGCGCCGATGCCCAGCGGCATGAGCTTGCCCAGCCACATGCGGCGCAGACGCTTCTTCATGGACTTCAGCAGCTGGCGGGTGAGCAGGCTGTTGGCCTGGCTCAAGGTCGGTCCGGAGAATTTGGACACCGTCGCAATGGAGGGGACCTTCTGGGCATCGGGGCCCATGAGCGTATCGACGATCGCCGCGCCCTGCGAACCCGACAGCACCATCAAAACGATGGCACGGCGGCGCTCCGCATCCGAGATGTCCACGCCGCGGAGGTAGGCGGAGCCGACGGTGTAGACGGCTGCCAGATCCACGAATACGAGGGATTCGCCGGCGACCGCGGCGGCACCGGTGAAGAAACCGATGCCCGGGATAGCAGCAGCGCCACCAGCTCCAGCACCGGTGCCGGAGGCGGCGTACATGAAGTGCTTGTCCATCATCGCCTGGATCTCAGCGGGCGAGGCCTCCGGATTCGAGCGGCGCAGGTGGTCGACGTACGCGCGGATCACACCGGACTGCAGGCGCACAGCGCGGTCCAGACCGCGGATGAACGAACGGCCCCACAGGTTCGCGTTCTGCTCAATGGTCTTCGCGTCCAGCTCAGTCGGCGCAGCAGCCAGCTGGTTCTTCTTGTCTTTCTTGAACAGGGCCATGGTGTGGCATCTCCTTTGTTCGCGCCTGCATGGTGGGCACGCGCTGGGGTGCAGTGTCGTCTGGCCCGTGAAAGCCAATGCACACCAATTTATAGGAGGACGGGGTGGGTCGTCGTCAAGCGTCTGCCCGTACGCGCTGGCATGGCTACAGTGGCAAGGCATGGTCACCGAACCCGTCGTGCGCACCACCGCTGGACTCGTCCGCGGCATTGTGGACCCGACGACGGGCATGCGCACATGGCGCGGCGTGCCGTTCGGTGCGCCCACGGGTGGGGACGCGCGTTTCCGCGCCCCGCATCCGCCCGAGCCGTGGGACGGCGAGCACGATGCGAGCAAGTTCGCGCACCCGGCGATGCAGGGCACGTACGGCTGGAATGACCGAGTCAAAGGCACGGAGGATTGCCTGGTGCTCGACATCGTGCGCCCCGACACCGACGACGAGCTCCCGGTCGTGGTGTACATGCACGGCGGGACATTTCTGACTGGTTCCTCGCACGAGAAGGTGCTGCAGGGACACCGCTTCGCGAAGGCCACGGACATCGTCTACGTGTCGATCAATTTCCGCCTCGGCGTGCTCGGTTACCTGGACCTGCGCTCGCTGGGCGCTGATTGCGTGGCTAATCCGGGGACGATGGACCAGATTCTCGCGCTTCAGTGGGTGCGCGAGAATATCGCTGGCTTCGGCGGTGACCCTGAGCGCGTGACCATCATGGGCGAATCTGCGGGCGCAGCTTCCGTGACAACGCTGATGTCCTCGCCTCCGGCGCGCGGGCTGTTCCACGGCGCCGTCGCGCAATCCACGCCCGCCGCCGCGGTCCACACTCGCATCCAGGCGGCAATGTGGGTGCGCAAGCTTCTCGACGGCATGGGCCTGTCCCGCCTTTCCACCCTCCAAGACCTGCGTGAGGTCGACGGTGAAGAGCTTGTCCGTGTGGGCAATTCGCTGCTCATCCGCAGCGGTGAGCTGCCGTATCTGAACCTCGCGTTCATGCCCACCGTCGATGGTGAGGTGCTGCCCGCGCACCCGATCGACGTGTTCACGGCCAATGAGGAAGCACCGGTGCCGCTCATTATCGGGTCGAATTCTGGCGAGGCCAGCTTCACCAAGGCGATGTACGTGTTCAACCGGTCCCGTGAACGCGCCGCCCGCCGCCTGCTCGAAGTGTTCGATCCGGGGCATGCCGACGCGATCCTGGAGGCGTACAACGGCGCGCAGACCCGTTCCGATTTCGCGGAGCTCATCGCCGACGCCGTCTTCTGGGCACCCTCGGTGCGCCTGGCTACGGAGCACCGCCACGTCGCCGATGTGTGGATGTACCACTTCGACCACGCCGCCCCAGCGGTCAAGCGCCTCGGTATCGGGGCCGTGCACACCGCCGACTTGGAGGCAGTCTTCGGCGAACCGTATTCCAGTCCCGCCGGGATTTTGCAGCGCCTCGGCCCCCAAAGCGATTTCGAGACAGTCAGCGAGATGATGCAGCGCAACTGGGGTTCGTTCTTCCACACCGGGCAGGTCGGCGACGAATGGCCGGTCTACGGTTTCCGCTCCGAGGACGCCCCGGGCCGCGCCACTGCCGTGATCAGCGCCGACCCGAAGGTGGTGCGCGACCCGAAGGCGGAGAAACGCCGCGCGTGGGAAGGCTTCAAATTCACCAATTGGGGCACCGGCCGCCCGGAGGTGCTTGAAAGCGTCACTGATTTCCTCGGTCTTGAACCCGATGACGTGCTCTGACTCCATCGCACGCGGCGAGCCCATGAAGGCATAAGCACATACGAATCCTCGTTGATCCGGTGCGGTGCCGGGGGAACCTGGCTAGGCTGGGGTCGGCCAGGCGGAACGCGTCTTAAAAATCCAGCAGGAGGGAGCTGCCGTCATGAGCTTTTTCGAGGACATCGCCGCAGGCCTCGACCGTGAAGGGATCGAGTCGCGCGTGCACGACGACACGATGTTCGTGCCAATCACCTCGGATGTGGAGATCCACTTCGTGGAGATCGATCCGCTTCTTCCCGCTGCGAATGTGTACATCGCCGCTGCCGACGTCGACGAGGACGATGACGAATTCGAGACCGTGCTCGTCTCCGTCGTGTTCTCGGTGGAAGACGCCGTGCAGACCGCGGTGAAGCACATGGCTACCGACCAGGTGATCACGGTGCTCAGCGACCTGCTGGAGGGCACCGACGAGCGCATCGGCGACCTGGATTTCTTCCAGGACCCGGTCGACCCGAATCTGGTCCGCGCCGAAGTAGGCGACAATGCTGAGCTGCAGGTCCAGGTGGAGCTGCAGGACGGCACCCCGTGCGCGGCAGTCACGTTCATCGCGCTGCCGGAGTCCTACGACGACCTGTTGGACGACGCGATCGGCGAGCTGTGGGAATCCGACGGCGACGCCGAGCTGACCGACGAAGACCGCGAGCGCCTCTTCGCCAGCCTTCACGCGGAGGCTGTCGCCGAAGTAGAGACCCTCGACCTCGGCGTCTTCTTCGACTTCGACCGCCTCTTCGATGTCCTGTCTCTCGCCGCCGACCACGCCGAGGACTGGGAGTCCCAGCTCCTCCCGTTCGACGACGAAGACTTCGACGAGCCCGATGTCTACGACATCTTCGGCGCCGATGACCCGGACGATGACGATGACGCCGAGGAGGACACCGAGGACGACCTCGATGACCTCGACGATGATGACGAGGACGACTTCGACGACTACGACCTCGACGATGATGAGGACGACGACGAAGGCGACGACGAAGAAGACGACACCGACGACGAGGACTAAGCAGCTGCTAGTCCCTCAAACATGGAGGCGGGGGAGTAGACGGGCGTGAAGGTCCCGTCTACGAGCCAGACGAATGTGGTGCCGGTCGGGGAGTAGACCTCGTGGACGGCGCCTGCCATGGACGACGGAACGAGGGCGCGGACCCAGGCCTCGGCGAGGTCGCGGTCGACGGTGATGCCGGTGGCATCGGTGAAGCGGACCTCAATCAGATAAGCGGGGACGTGGGATTCGCCGAAGCCCTTGATGCGGGCTTGCGCGCGAGGTCCGACGCGGCGGCGGGTGACCGCCGCCTTGAGCTGTGGTCCGTGGCCGATGCGTGGCAGCTCCCGTGTCGGTGGCCGCCACGCGGGTGTCGGGCGGGCGAGTGAGCGCGGGTGGTGGATCACTGCCTCGAAGCGGTTGAGGGCGTCGGAGTAGGTGGAGCGGATCTGCTGGGCGAGTTCTCGTGTGTTCGTCATGGCTCACAAATTACGAAGCGACCCGGACACAACCGCACCCTCATTCGAACACTATTTCGAACGCGTGTTGCAAAACTAAGCGCGACGTGGCTTTACGGACCGAAACGGGTAGCCTGTTGGGCGCTATGACAACCCCCTCTAAGACCAGCCGTTGGGCTGCACATCGGCATGCCCGCGCCGAAGCGAAGGCCGCGCGCGGACCGGTGCCGCCGATCCCGCAGGAGATCTGGGTGCTCGTGTCCGCGGCATTCCTGATCGCGCTCGGCTACGGACTGATCGCGCCGATCATCCCTCAGTTCGCGGAGAGCTTCGGTGTCTCGATGGCGGCGGCAGCGGCCGTGGTGTCGGTGTTCTCCGCAGCACGGTTGGTGGGGGCACCGGGGGCGGGACGGCTCGTCGATAAGCTCGGCTCGCGAAAGATCTATCTCTCCGGCCTTTTCATTGTTGCGGTGACCACCGGCTTGGTCGCTATCGCGCAGGAATATTGGCACATGATGGTGCTGCGCTTTCTGGCTGGTCTGGGGTCGACGATGTTCACGATCTCGGCGCAGGCGCTGATTGTGAAAGTCGCGCCGCCGCAGATCCGCGGGCGGGCAAGTTCGACGTATGCGACGGCATTCCTGCTGGGAAATATCATCGGGCCGATCGCCGGCGCGGGCTTGTCGTTTTTGGGCATGCGCTGGCCGTTCGTGATTTACGGGATCGGCGTGGGCCTGGCCGCGTTCGTGGTGTGGGCGAAGCTGCCCAAGTCCGACCGCGATGTGGACCGCGCCGCGCGCCCGCCGATGCGTCTCGATGAGGCGCTTAGTCACCCCAGCTACCGGAGTTTGCTCGCGTCGATGTTCTCTCAAGGCTGGGTGAATATGGGCGTGCGCGTGGCGATCCTCCCGCTGTTCGCGGCGTCCGTGTTCGCGCACGGCGGTGCGATGGCTGGTCTCGCTCTCGCGGCATTCGCTGCTGGCAATGCGGTGACGCTGCAATTTTCTGGCCGGCTTGCCGACGAGATCGGCCGCAAGCCCATGATCCTCACCGGTCTGGCGACCACCGTTGTCGCGACGGCGACCCTCGGTTTTGCCACGAGCTTCTGGCCGCTGATCGCACTGTCTGCCCTTGCCGGCGTCGGCGGCGGCCTGCTCGTGCCGAGCCAGCAGGCGACCTTGGCGGACATCATCGGCAACGATCGCTCCGGCGGTAAGGCACTGTCGTTGTTCCAGATGTGCGGTGACGCCGGCCAGGTCCTCGGCCCGATTGTGATCGGCGCGCTGGCGCAGTCCCACGGATTCCCCGTCGCCTTCGCCGTGTGCGGCGCGATCGCTGCGTGCGCCTTCACCGTCTGGGCGATCATGGGGCAGGAGACCCGTCCGAACCGGACAACCACGCCAACCCCCGCGAAGGAGCACTAATGCGCATCATCTACGACTGTGACCCGGGCGTGGACGACACCTACGCGCTGATCTACCTCGCGGCCGCCGCGCACGCCGGCACACACGAACTCGAGTGCGTGACTACCACCAGCGGCAACGTGGATGCCGACCAGTGTGCGCGCAATGCTGCCTGGATCCTCACCTTGTGCGGCCTGCCCATCATCCCGCTCGCCGCCGGCGTCCCCGAACCCCTCGAGTGGGAGCTCGTCACCACCCCGGAGACCCACGGCGACGCCGGCCTCGGCTACGCGAACGCCCCCGACCGCCACGTTGAACACGACTGGGACCGCCTCTGGATCGACGCGATCGACCGCGGCACCGACGACCTCCACCTCATCGTCACCGGCCCCATGACCAACCTCGCCGCCTTCCGCCGCCTCCACCCGGACCATTACGCGAAGCTGCGCCACATCACCGTCATGGGCGGGGCGTTCAATTACCCGGGCAACACCACGCCCACCGCCGAGTGGAATTTCTGGGTCGACCCCCACGCCGCCAAGGAAGTCTTCGCGACCGCCCCCGCACCGATCACCGTATGCCCCCTCAACGCCACGGAGCAGATGCTTCTCACCCCTGAGCTTCTCGACCGCATCACACAAACCCTCGGCACCGCCCCCATTGCGGAACAGCTTGCCCCCATCACCCGCTTCTACTTCGAATTCCACGAAGAGATGGGGGAGGGCTACCAGGCCCAGATCCACGACCTGTTCACCGTTCTCGCCGCCATCGACGCCATCCCCACCGACGGCCAGCTGACCACCGTCGACGTCGAAGCCGACAGCGAACTGACCCGCGGCACCTCCGTCGCCGACACGAAGGACTTCTGGGAGCGCGACCCCAACGCCCGCATCATCACCCACACAGACACCGCCACCATCGAGCACGCATGGACGCTTTTCGACGACGCCTCCCACATCCTCGACCGCATCGCCGCCGGCGACGCTGCCCTGGAGAAGCTCCGGCACTTGCGGGCGGAGGATTAGTTTGAGTTCAAACGCTCGAAAACTGTGTCAGCAATGCTCTTGATTTTCTCGGCGTAGCTATCCCGCTGTGCATTCGCGGAGCCCTTCAAGCCATCCTGGTATTTCAAGTCTGCAATCGGTGAGTGCACATCCTGCGCGGTAGCCGGCATCGAATGCATGTGGGGAACATGCCCAAGTAGATACTCATCGTCGGATTGACCGAGCGTACGACCGATCAGGCGAGCTTCATCAGCGAACTTGTCTCGAAAACGCTCAAAGGCGCCAACGAGTTGTTCCTTACCGTTAGCCTTCTTCTTCACGTATTCGAGCGTCGTATAGCCAAGATATTTCAAGTTGTGGTCATTCTGCCCACCAAGGCGTAGGTTTCGAGATTTCTTCTCAAAGCTGGCGGAGAAAGACTTCCAAGCTGCAATATTCGCTTCGGACATCTCGGAGTATTCGGCAACCCATTCATCAAACCAACGGGCAAGGTTTCCGAATGCGTGATAGCTGAACAAGTCCGTTGCTGTTGGGGTGACAAATGCATCGCAGCCGAGAAGGACGGTTCGGTTGAAGGGGCCAAGGCTCGGACCGACGTCGAAGAGGATGTAGTCATACCGGTCCTCATCTTCCATTGCGGTGACGAGCTGCCCGGCCCAATGAACGCGGCGGAACGCGGCAGTTTCCCTGCTCAATGCAGTTTGCCACGCAGCCGACATGACGTCTTCAATTTGAGAAAGCCGAGGATGGCCAGCCATCACATCGACTTTGAACCGCTCCGAGCGGTGGACCGGTATCTCCGTTTCAATCTCTGGTTCGCCCTCCCTCAGCGGGATGAAAACGCCGTAGACGGTTTTCAAGAGTGATTCCCGCCGGGCAATCTCTGGGTCGGGGTTACCGTCGTAGATTTCGTTCGTTTGACGCTCTGTCAGCATCAATTGCGTGGCGTTGCACTGAGGATCGCAGTCAACGTACAGAACACGCTTTCCCTTGGTGGCGATGTTGTAGGCAACGTTCGTGGAGAGCGTCGTCTTGCCGACACCGCCTTTGTTGTTGAAGAAGCTAAGGGTCTTGATGCTCGGCATGTATCCTCCGGAAACTGTCTCAAGTTCAGACATAAACCTAGGCGTTCAATCCAGGTACTGCACGTTCGGGGTGTCTTTAACGTGCAGCCACCGTCTTACGGGCAGTGAGGCTGTCGAATAGCTCGGCAGGTAGCGGGACCCGGAGTTTCAAGTCTGTGGTCACAACGTCGACGGGCTTATTGTTCTTGCCGATCATCTCGGTTTGCTGAGGATTGGTCGAGTCAGCTTGTCCGAGGTAGTAGAACTCGGTTCCCTCGGCGTCTTCGCGCTTGGCGAAGAGATGGAGGTCGGCATCGCCATTGAGGATCGGCTGAAGCTCATTGCTCTTCAAAGTGCGTCGATTGCGTGTGAACCAGTGCAAGGTTGAACGGTCAATGAGTGTGTCTTCGTAGCGGATGCTCTCCGAGATCTCTGAGTCCTTGTGGTAGGTCACGAAAATCGGGCACGTCATCGTCGCTTTGTCGGTCTTGTATCCGTACACAGTCGACTCCTGGTTGTTCGCCCAGTTGAGCAGGCGGCAAACATCGCGGCGGGAGTAGCGCTTGCCTTGGATGAACTGGTCGCTTCCGTTGAAGTTCTTGCGATTCAGAAGGAGGCCAGCCTCGATAAGGTCGTCGACGTAATCGCGGAAGCTCACTGCTGAAAAATGTTCGGTGTCTGCATAGGAGCGGTAGAGCATCCGGAAGTCATCGCTGAGCTTGAAAACGCTTCCTTCCCTCACTACTAGGGGCAGATCGCCGAAGGAGAGTCGCTGAGACTCGGTGAACCACTGGAGATTGAGAACCCGCTCGACGGTGTTCAGGCAGGCTTCGCTGTGGTCGAGACCTTGAGCCGCCAAAGAATCAGCGAATGTTTGCACGGGTATCGAGCCTTGCTCACAAAGGGTTTTGAGCAGCAAGAGCTCCTGTGGGCGCTTCCCGCTGAGCAAGATCGCCGAAAGCATGGTGAGAAAACCACGCTCTTTTTCGGATGGGCCGGCGTCGACGAACTTCAGAGAGTGGAGCAGCGACCAGTAATTCTTGTACTTGCTGGCCATCAGGTAGGGGTTGATCGACTCGTGCGTCTCGAAGTCGATGAGGCGCGGAAGCTGACCGAGGCGGTACTCAAGATTGAGAATCGCCTCCTTGCACTTCCGCTTGTCGATGAGGTTGGCACGCTTCAACGATTCGAGGATGCGTTCAGTAGTGACCTCATCGAAGCTGATTGTCGAGGAGCCCGCCACCGGATGAGTGCGCGAACGTCGCACAGTCTCACGCGCACTGTCAGGGTCACCGGAACGGTCACCAGTCAAGGCAATCGGAATGAGGTAGTTATTCGAGTAATTGCCGATGACATCGATGACGCGAAGAGTCTCTTTAGACTTTGCCTTCCGAAGGCCACGTCCCAGCTGTTGCGTGAAAATGATCGATGACTGTGTGCTGCGAAGCATCATGATCACGTTGACGTCAGGGATGTCGATTCCCTCATTGAAGATGTCTACGGTGATGATGAAGTCGAGTTCGCCGGCTTGTAGCTTTTCGACGGTGTCT
Source organism: Corynebacterium sp. p3-SID1194 (assembly GCF_025144155.1). Lineage (NCBI taxonomy): Bacteria > Bacillati > Actinomycetota > Actinomycetes > Mycobacteriales > Corynebacteriaceae > Corynebacterium > Corynebacterium sp. p3-SID1194. The sequence goes on along the minus strand of NZ_JALXWY010000005.1, from coordinate 9,079 downwards.
TCTCGGTGCTGGATGCTATCTGCACCGCTCAAGGAAACGGTTCGAAGGGGTTTTCCGTAGAGCGTGTATTTGTTCAGCTCCTGGGAGAGGCGTGCCGCTTCCTTATTGGAACTACAGAAAATCAGTCCTTTTGTGCCACTGGGAAAGCTGTAGTCCTCGAGCACTTGCACGAGGTGCTCGACGCGTTCACGGGCGACTTTCTCCACCACGGTTGAATCGTCGGAGATCATGTAACCATTCATCGACTCGTAGTCAGAGACTCCGTAGTAGTCGAAGGGAACGAGCATCCGAGATTCCAGTGCATCGCCCAGACGGATTTCGAAGGGCACATTGTGATCGAAGAGTTCGTAAACGTTGAACCCATCTGTGCGCTCCGGGGTAGCGGTCAGCCCCAAGAGGAAATCAGGACGGAAGTGGTCGATGATGCGCATGTAGGATTCGGCGCCTGAGCGGTGGACCTCATCAATAATGATGTAGTCGAATTGCTTCGGTGAAATATCGGCGAGGTTTTCAATCCGGGAAAGCGATTGAACCGTCGCGAAGGTGAAACGTCGATCAATCTCGCGCAGTTGACCGATGAAGAAGCCAGTTTCGTCGGCGTCTGTTTGGAAAACGCGCTGAAATTCTGTCGCGGCTTTGCGAAGAATCTGTGCTGTATGAGCAACGAACAGAACTCGCTCAGGATCGAAATTTCGAGCAGCGAGACCTGCCAAAATCGTCTTTCCAGTGCCTGTCGCGGAGATGATCAGTGCGCGGTTCTCACCAGAGTCGATTAGCTCTCCCAGGCGATCCAGGGCCTCAGTCTGCATCTTGTTCGGCAAGATTTTCGCTTGTTGATGGGGTGTGCCCTCGATCTCGACATTGTTCGATGGAAAGATTGGGGGCTGGCGTCGCTGGCTGTAGGCGTGAATCCACTGCTCGGTGAGAGGCTCCGAGGTTTCGGCATGGCGCTGCAGGGCGGAGTTCAACTGGTCGGCGATGTCACCGTCTTGGTGGGTGGAGAATTTCAAATTCCATTCGGAATTATCGATGAGCGCATCGCGCGTGAGATTCGAGCTGCCGACCAAAGCGGTCACATGATCGCCATGCTCGAAAACATAGCCCTTGGCATGATGGGCACGACCACTCATGATTCGGACGTCGACATTCCGGAGCTGGAGTAACTCGCGGAGGGCGTCCGGCGAATTGAAGTCCTGGTAGTCCGAGGTGATGATCAAGCCGTGGCCTTTGAAGCCGACGAGGGCTTCCTTCAGCGCACCTATTCCGCCATTGGTAACGAAAGCGACGGAGATCGTGAATGACATTGCTGTCTTAAGCTCAGCGCGAAGAGCTGCCAGCATCGTATTGTCTTCGGCGTTGGCAACAAGCGAAGGGTTTTGGATCCGCTCAGACAGCGTCTGCCGGTCGATGTAGCCGAAAAATGTGTCAGCCTCGAGGCTGCTCAGTGATTGCGCCGTGCTCATTGATCTACTTAGCGATGAGATTCACTGCTGGAATGTCCGCCGGTGCCCACTCAAGTTCTTTCAGCTCAGTCAACGGGATCCAACGTGCATCAGCGTGTTCGGTGAGGGTGGGCTCCGCATCGGGGGAGAGAACACAGTGATACGTCGACAAGCGAACTGTGCCGAAGTCGTATTCGTACTCAGTAGTAGTGACGTGGTCACCCACGGTGGCGTCGACGAGCAATTCTTCTTTGAGCTCGCGTGCGAGTGATTCCTCCGGGGTTTCGCCTGGCTCGATCTTGCCACCGGGGAATTCCCACATGCCGGCGAGCGCTTTGCCCGGGCCACGCTGTGCGGCGAAGACTGCGCCGTCGCGAATGATGACGGCACCGGTGACGTTGATGAGCTTCGACATGCGTTCGAGACTAGTGGGCTTGCTGTCGGATTACAGGCCGTACGTCGGCGCTTCGTCGGGGCTGAGGAGGATGACGGTTCGGTCGCTGGTGTTGGGGCCGCAGCCGATCTTGCGGTTTGCGGGTTCGTCGTTGGCCCCGGGCGGGATGACGCGGGCGGAGCAGGCCCAGCCGTCGGGGGATTCCCAAATGGCGGCAGAGCCTGGGTGCATCGTTCCCGGCGGGTTGGGGGACAGGTAGGTTTTCACCATCTCGACGCCTGTGGTGCAATCGGCGCCGTCGGCGATGGCGATGACGAGGAGCGGGTCGCCTTGGTTGTCGGTGATTTCACCGCAGTGTGTGCCGGACGGGGCACTGGCCATGTCGACCTTGTCGCCGTCTTTATCGGGCTTTTCTTCCTTCGCCTGTTCGTCTTCCTTGTTGTTGTCCTTCTCGTCGGCGTCGTCCTTCTTCGCGCTGCTGGGAGCGGTGTCCTTGGCGGTGGACGACGGCTGCTCGGAGGCGGAGGACTGTGTAGAGGTTTCGGCAGCGGAGGACTCGACCGTGGTGAGGGCAGGCGAGGCGCTGTCGTCTTGGGTATCGGAGCAGGAAGTAACAGCTAATGCGGTCGTGGCCAGAAGGGCGGCGGTGATAATGCGGCGGGAGAAGGAATGCATAGTGATGAGTTTATGTCGTATGCGGCGGGCCTAGAAGGTGGGGCTGGATGGCTAGCGGGAAAGCTCTTCGATCGTGGCCGTCACATCGGCGGGTCCGCTCACGGCGGTGAGGGTGAGCGTGCGGTCGCCTTCGCCGGAGAAGTCGAGAGAGGACAGGGTGTGGGTGCCGTCGTGCACGAATACGGAACCGGACCAGATGTCGTCGGCGTCGTTGCTGCCCGCCGAGTACGGGTGGTGCTGGTAGAAAGGCGTGGTAGCGGCCGTTGAAAAAGCACAGGCCGTTCGGATCGTTGATTCAGCCGCCTGGCGCCACGATGTGGAACGCCGGGTACCTGCGCTGGTTGATGCAGGTGATCGGTTCAGCCATGGCGCGGCTGTTCGTGGTTTTTGTGTTGGGGGCTAAACCGGGAGTTCGCTGATGCGCGCAGCGGGAATCGCGACGGCGCTCTTGTTCACGTCCTGCGGGCCGCAAGAGGGGTACTTGTTGAACTTCTGGTCCTCGTCGCCGGGGAAGAGGAAGGCGTTGCTGGCGCACAACCAGCCGTTCGGCGCAGTCCAGAATGCGCCGGAGCCCTGCGGGGGCTGGCCTGACGGGGAGCCGGACATGTAGTCGGTGAAGACTTCCATCACCTCGTCGCAGTCCATGCCGTCGTCAAGCGTGACGATGGAGAGCGTGCCCTCGTCGCCCCGGGAGCCCGCCTCGCCGCAGACGGTGCCGGCGGCGACATTGGAGCGGTCGTCCTTGGGCTCGTCGTCCTTCTTTTCTTCTTTCCTGTCCTTCTCCTTCTCGTCTTCGGCCTTGCCGTCATCTTTCTTTTCGGTTGACTTCTCGTCTGTCTGCTCGTCTTTTTGCTCGGAGGAGGGCTGCTCGGCGGCGGAGGTCTCCACGGTGGTCAGGGCGGGCTCGGCGAGCTCGTCCTCGGCGCCGGAGCAACCGGCGAGGGCGAGCGCGGACGCGGCGAGGAGAACGGCGGCGGAACGGAGTCGGCGGGAGGTGCGCATAAGCGTTCAGTCTATGCGGTGCGCTGGTGCGGTTGCTTGATGCGTTGGTGCGGTTTGTTCATGTGTGGCTGCGGTTGGTTCATGCGTTGCTGCGGGCGGGGTGATCGGAGAAAGCCCTGCCTGTGACCGGCATCACGGTTAATCTATAGACAAGCTGGCGCGCCATGAGCGTTAGATGCCCCACAGCATGGCGGGCCAGGCGGTGCAGGCAACGTGGGTATTGGGTGAGTCGAGAAAGGCGCGTAAATGAAGAAATTCGGCATTGCGTTGTCGGTGATTGGCGGGATCGGGCTGGTCGCGGCGATCCTTTTCGGAGTGTTCGTCGGGGGAGGCGGTATGAAGCAGGTCGCGGACACCCCGAAAATAGAGATCAACGGTGGCAGTGGCACGGCGAATCTCATGGTGAAGTCGGAATACCGTCTCTTCCGCCGGGGCGACGCATCGGGATTGCCCGAGTGCACGATCACATCGCCGTCCGGCGAGAAGATCGAGACTCAGACCACCGCAACGTCGGTGACGCTGGGTGAGGGCGATGACGCGTGGGTCACCCACAACAAGATCGTCACGGAGGAAGAAGGCGACTACTCCTTTTCCTGCGACCGTGACGTGATGCTGGCGAAGAAGGAGGACATCGACAAGATCGGCTCCGGTCTGCTCGGGCTCTTCGGAGGGATCTTCGGCGGCATGGCCGCGGCCTTTGTGCTCCTTGTGGGCGTCATCCTCGCGCTCGTCGGCCGCCACCGGGAGCGGCAGCGTATCCGTGAGACGGTCAATTTCGTGGACGATTTCTCCCAGCAGGGTCGGCCGGACCACCCGGGCGCGCCGGGCGGGCAGGGAAGGCCCAGTTCGTATTTGGACCAGAATCCGTACGGCCAGCAGGGGCCGGGGTCGGGGCCGAACCAGCCGCCGCGGCGGTAGAAAACGGCTGGGGTGAAGGCGGTCGCGGGCCGCGCTAGACCTCCGCACGCGCCGGGCAGGCGCTGTACCCGCTGTAAATAGCTATGTGGCCCGCGTTGACGGTAGGCTTTGGCGGTGATGAGTATTGATGACAACGCCGCTGAAGAACAGCAGGCGAATACCCCGGCTGAGACGGAAAACACCGACGATCTGAATGCAGATCAGGTGCCGTCTGGCCCCGAGGCGCAGACGCAGGGCGAAACAGCAAGTGTTTCGGACGCTGCAGGCACTGCAGATAAGAATGGGAACGTGAACGAAACAGGGGCCGCAGACGAAGCTGCGGAGCAGAACAACGACGAGACTGTGAACGGGAGTTCCGCTGAGGATAACGGCGGAAAGGGGGCAGAGGAGGCGTCGATAAGCACTGGCTTCGACGCGCTCGACCTGCCGGATGATCTGCTGGCCGCGATCCGCAAGGTCGGCTTCGAGGAGCCGTCGCCGATTCAGGCGCAGACGATCCCGCTGCTGATGGAAGGCCGTGATGTGGTCGGTCTCGCGCAGACGGGTACGGGCAAGACGGCGGCGTTCGCGCTGCCGGTGCTCGCCCAGATCGACAAGAAGGCGCGTCACCCGCAAGCGCTCGTGCTCGCGCCGACGCGTGAGCTGGCGCTGCAGGTGTCTGATTCCTTCCAGTCCTTCGCGGACCACCTGGGCGGTATCTCGGTCCTGCCGATTTACGGCGGCCAGGCATACGGCATTCAGCTGTCCGGTCTACGCCGGGGTGCGCAGGTCATCGTGGGCACCCCGGGCCGTGTCATCGACCACCTGGAGAAGGGCTCGCTGGACATCTCCGACCTGCGCTTCCTCGTGCTCGATGAGGCCGACGAGATGCTCAACATGGGCTTCCAGGAAGACGTCGAGCGCATCCTCGAGGACACCCCAGACGACAAGCAGGTTGCGCTGTTTTCCGCGACGATGCCGAACGGCATCCGCCGCATCTCCAAGCAGTACTTGAACGACCCGGCTGAGGTCACGGTCAAGTCCGAGACGCGCACGAACACGAATATCACCCAGCGCTACCTGTTCACCGCGCACCGCAACAAGCTCGATGCGATCACGCGCATTCTCGAGGTCACCGAATTCGACGGCATGATTGTCTTCGTGCGCACCAAGCACGAGACGGAAGAGATCGCCGAGAAGCTCCGTGCGCGCGGGTTCTCCGCCGCCGCGATCAATGGCGACATCGCCCAGCAGCAGCGCGAGCGCACGGTCGACCAGCTTCGCGACGGGCGCTTGGACATTCTCGTCGCCACCGACGTCGCCGCACGCGGTCTGGATGTTGAGCGCATTTCGCACGTGCTCAACTACGACATCCCGAACGACACGGAAAGCTACGTCCACCGCATCGGACGAACTGGCCGTGCCGGCCGAACGGGCGAGGCGATCCTGTTCGTCACCCCGCGCGAGCGCCGCATGCTCCGTTCCATCGAGAAGGTCACCGGCGCCAAGATCGAAGAGATGGACCTGCCCACCGTGGACGAGGTCAACGTCTCCCGCATGGCCAAGTTCTCCGATTCGATTACCGAGTCGCTCGAGAACGACCAGATGGATCTCTTCCGCAGCCTGGTGCGCAGCTACTCCGCCGATCACGACGTGCCGATGGAAGATATCGCCGCCGCGCTTGCAGCCCAGACCTCCGGCGACGAATTCCTGATGAAAGAGCCGCCGAAGGACAAGCGCGATCGTCGCGACCGCGACCGTTGGGACCGCGATGACCGTCGTGACCGCGGTGGCCGTGGCCGTCGTGACCGCGATGACCGTGGCGGGCGCAACCGTTTCCAGAACGACGACCCGAACTTCGACACCTACCGTCTCGACGTGGGCAAGCGCCAGCACGTCCGCCCGGGCGCCATCGTCGGCGCGCTGGCGAACGAGGGCGGCCTGACTAACCGTGACTTCGGCCGCATCACCATCGGCGGCGACTTCACGCTCGTCGAACTGCCGAAGAATCTCGACCCGGCTGTCCTCGACCGCCTCACCGACACGCGCATCTCCGGCCAGCTGATCAATATCCAGCGCGACACCGGCGCACCGCCGCGTGGCCGTGGTGGACGCGGCGGTTACCGCAAGCGTGACGACGACCGTGACCGCGGCTACCGCGGCGGCCGCGGTGGAGGACGCGGCCGTGGTGGCCGCGATCGCGATGACCGTGGTGGACGTGGCGGCCGCGACCGCGGCTGGCGCGACTAGGCCGGAACCCGTAGGGCAGTAGGTGTCATGCAGTCCGTGAACAATGAGCTCTCTATTCGCCTGCAGCGCGTCGCACTGCGGGCGCGTTCTGCTGCGCTGAAATCGGGCGCCGCGCTCGCGTGCGCGGGTGTAGCTGCTTCTGGCGTGATTGCCGGCGGCGTCGCGCCTGCCTCGGCGGCGGTGCCATCGGCTGTGTACCAGGGCATGCCGTTCGTCGTGGACGACACTGACAGCCTGTGCACGATCGGCTACAACGATGCCGACAACCAGCGCAGCTTCACCGCCGCGCACTGCGGTGCCGACGGTGCGGGGGTGCGCTTACTCGATCCATCGGATTACACCAAGCGCTCGCCTGTGCTTGGTCATCTGCGCGTTTCACCGCTGTATTCGGACCTTCAGTCGCCGAATGACTGGGGCTATATCGAGTGGAACGACAATGTGCGTCTCGCCCCGAATAACATCACAGGCGACACCCTGATCCGTCCGTCGGAGGTGCGCCCCGGCGAGAAGGTCTGCTTCCACGGCGCCACCACGCACCGCGGCACCCTCGGTTCCCATTGCGGGCGCGCCGCCGCCGATTTCGGCCACGAGCTCTTCGCCATCGGCGTCACGGGGCAGAAGGGCGATTCCGGTGGCCCCGTGTTCATTCCCGGTCGCGGGATGGTCGGCGTCATGTCCGGCCATTTGAACCCGAAGCTGCATTCCCCGCGCGACGGCGGCGAGAAAGTCCACGCACGATTCCTGCGCGCCACGTTCCCCGCAGACGGCCCGACCGACACGTTCCAGTCCTTCAAGAACTGGGCTTTGACCCGTTACCTCGCCGAGCGCACGAATCCGGGCGTCGTGCCTATCGACGACACCTCCATCTTCTTGCCCACCGGCACACCCGGCCCGACTGCGCCGGCCTATGAGGGCTACCCTCTTGACTCCCCGCAGAACGCCAGCGCCACTGGATCCTCGTCTAACGGTGCGCTCAGCCCCGGCGCGATCATCGGCTACCTGCTGCTGATCGTGGTAGCTGCGGTGCCCTTGGCAGGCCAGGTCCTCGGGTTCTTCTAGGCGGGGCTTGGCCTCGTCCCCCCTCACTGCTGCCGGTGTCAGAGCCAGAATGAAAGAAACCCCCGGTGGTTTAGCGCCTTGCACTAAGCACTAAACCGCTGGGGGCGAGATGCCGCTGGTCTTAAGCCGGAGTCGGCAGGAACATGAGGATCAGCGTGAGGAACCACAGCAGGGAGAAGATGCCGCCGCCGGCAGCAGCCTTGACGCGAGCGGAATCGAAATTGGTGGCAATATCGCGCGGGTCGGCGTCAGCCGGGTGCAGGGCACCGAGGCTGCCCATCATCTTGCGCTGCTGCGGGATGACCATGGCGAACAGGAAGACCCAGGCGAGGACGCTGAGCACGATCGCGGTGTGCATCCAGTAGTTGGACTTGTGGGTCTCCCAGTCGAAGGCGAGCAGGCCGCCGCCAAGCAGCGGGACCAGCAGGGAGATCAGGCCGTACTTGGTGGACAAGCTGTGCAGGAAGGAAGCGCGGCCGACAGCTTCTTCCGAACCGGACTCGGCCTTCTGAGCGGCCTTCGGGAACGCGGACACGGCGACGGTCACCGGGCCGATGAGAAGAACAGCGGCGGCGACGTGCAGGAAAAGCAGAAATGTTGTCATGGCACCTTACTCTACGGAATGCAACGGAATTGTCCCAGCTGGGACGAAAGAATCTACAAGGCCACGCACACCTGAACATTGGCGGCGCATGGCGCGCACGTCCGGTTTCGGGAGCGCAAGACTATAAGTGCGTGCGATCAGCGCGATACGTCGGGCGTAGTCGCAGCGGACATTCTTTTTCGGCGGCACCCATTCGCTGGGAAGGGAATCGGACTTAGCCTGGTTCGCGGTGCGGGACGTGACCACGAGATTGAGCGGGTCGTTGGCGAAGGCGATGCGTTTGTCCTCCGGCCAGGCGTGGGCGCCGGAATCCCACGCGGCGCGCAGGGGAATGATGTGGTCGATCTCCACCTCGGACGGGTCGAGTGGGGCGCCGGTGTACGGGTCGTCGAACGGTGCGGCGGCGGACATGTCCCATTGGCGGTAGGGCAGAGCGCAGGAATCGATCTGCCACGCGCTGGCCATGACAGCCTCCCGGGTGGTGCAGCCGGAGTGCTGCGTGCCCCAACCGTCGCCGAAGTTTTCGCGCTCGTAGCCGAGAACGGTATGGCGGGGTTGGGGGTGGGAGGGGACGTCGAAAAGCGAATGCGGTGTGGGGAACGGCACGACCGCGACTGTGATGGTGGAAAGGACGGCGAGATATGTGCGGAAGAAGGTCATGCCTAATTGGACTGCCTCGGACGCGCTGAGGTTCCGTGGTCGGGTGCACTATGCGATGTCCCCTATGCGATCTGCCCTATGCGATCGCGAAAACCC
>NZ_JALXWY010000049.1:0-513 GCF_025144155.1 Corynebacterium sp. p3-SID1194 | reverse complement strand
CAAGGGCTATCGGCTAGGGCGATTGCTACGTCTATCGGCCGGCACCATAGCGTTGTCGCCAGAGAAATCCGCCGCAACGGGTGGGAGATCATCGACCAGGCCGGGGCGGTGGTGCACACCTATAACGCCGAGGTCGCCCACGAACGCACAGCACACCGGATGGCCAGGCCGAAACCACGCCGCATCGACACCAACTACCGGTTGCGGCACGTCGTTGTTGCAGGTGTTGCACGCAGATGGTCGCCTAAGCGCATTAGTTGCCACCTGAGGCGGGTTTTCGCCGATGATGAAACCATGCAGCTTTCCCACGAAGCGATCTACTCTGCGCTCTACGTCCAAGGCAAAGGCAGTCTGCGGGCTGAACTTGAAACAGTCATGAAAACCCAGCAAGTGCTGATCAAAGCAGGAAAACAACGCAGCCCACGCCACCGCACGGCAGGGCTTGCCACCAACAACCGGTCCTGGATCAAAGGCGCGGAAATCACCACCCGGCCCCCGGAAGTCGACGACCGG
>NZ_JALXWY010000048.1:0-513 GCF_025144155.1 Corynebacterium sp. p3-SID1194 | reverse complement strand
GAAGGGCTATCGGCTAGGGCGATTGCTACGTCTATCGGCCGGCACCATAGCGTTGTCGCCAGAGAAATCCGCCGTAACGGGTGGGAGGTCATCGACCAGGCCGGGGCGGTGGTGCACACCTATAACGCCGAGATCGCCCACGAACGCACAGCACACCGAATGGCCAGGCCGAAACCACGCCGCATCGACACCAACTACCGGTTGCGGCAAGTCGTTGTTGCAGGTGTTGCACGCAGATGGTCACCTAAGCGCATCAGTTGCCACCTGAGGCGGGTTTTCGCCGATGATGAAACCATGCAGCTTTCCCACGAAGCGATCTACTCTGCGCTCTACGTTCAAGGCAAAGGCAGTCTGCGGGCTGAACTTGAAACAGTCATGAAAACCCAGCAAGTGCTGATCAAAGCAGGAAAACAACGCACCCCACGCCACCGCACGGCAGGGCTTGCCACCAACAACCGGTCCTGGATCAAAGGCGCGGAAATCACCACCCGGCCCCCGGAAGTCGATGACCGA
>NZ_JALXWY010000047.1:0-537 GCF_025144155.1 Corynebacterium sp. p3-SID1194 | reverse complement strand
CCCCAGGATGGTCTCATCCCCCTGGCCGCCGAGGACCTTGATGTAATCCGGCAGCGGGATCTGAACCAACGGGCGTGGGACAGCATCCGCAACAGCACCGTCCTTGTGCAGCAAGTCGTGGAATGCCTCGTACATCTGCGGGCCCTCAGGACGGTTAGCGTCGAGGTTTTGGCGCAGCGCGTACTCAAGGGCAGCGATATCCCGCGCATCACCAGTAGCACTGAAAGTGCGTTTACCTTTCCGTTCCTTACCAAACCGCACCGCCGACTCAGGAGCGGGTGTATCCACCTCAGGGACGATGTCTTTGGCGCGGCGTTTCAACGTCTCGTAGTTACCCCGCACAGACAACAACGCCAGGCGGATCCTCCACTTCTCTTTCTCCGTGCCCAACGAACGAACTTGTTGTTCGATGAACAAGATCTGGTCCAACGACTTCCCCGTCTCACGGGCGATGCGTACCGCCTGGGCCTGCTTGCGGGTGGAGCGGGTTGTGCCGAAGTAGGTCTCGTGGGCTTTTTCCCACTCGATATACGTGGT
>NZ_JALXWY010000046.1:0-572 GCF_025144155.1 Corynebacterium sp. p3-SID1194 | reverse complement strand
GAAGACCCGGTTGACGATCACCGCGTCCGGGTTCGGTTGCCCGTAGGCAAACATCGTGCCTTGCCCTTTCCGCAATGAGTGCATCGCCTCCATCCCTTTCAACGTCCGATATGCAGATGTCCGGTTCTTAAACGCGCCTTTCGGCCCGAGGATCCGCTTCAGCCGACCATGGTCGCCTTCCAGGATGTTGTTGAGGTATTTCACCTGCCGGTGTTCCACTGTTGGCGGGCAGATTCCCTCTGACTTCAACTCGGCGATTGCCCTGGCTAGGGAGGGTGCTTTATCGGTGTTGATCACTCTGGGATACCCGGCTGACGCATTGGATCTGAGGGCCTTGGCCAGGAAACGCTTCGCTGCGGCCACGTTCCGCTTCGGAGAGAGGTAAAAGTCCAGGGTCTGGCCACCGGCGGTGATCGCCCGATAGAGGTAGCACCACCTGCCGCCGACCCGGATATAGGTCTCATCCACCCGCCAGGAACTGGCCTGCCAGTCAGGTACCTGCCGGTACCACCGTGTTTGCTTGTCCAGCTCAGGGGCGTATTTCTGGACCCAGCGGTAGATCGTGGTGTGAT
>NZ_JALXWY010000045.1:0-660 GCF_025144155.1 Corynebacterium sp. p3-SID1194 | reverse complement strand
GATCTGTGGGGGCGTTCGGTGTTGTAGTAGGCGGCGAATTCGTTGAGTTGTCGTTGAAGGTGGGGGATGGTTTCGGCGGGTGGTTGGGCGTTGATCCAGCGTTTGAGTGTTTGGTGGAAGCGTTCGATTTTGCCTTGAGTTTGTGGGTGTCCTGGCCGACCGTTTTTCTGTTGGATGCAGTTGTCGGTGAGGACTTTCTCAAAAGCGTTGCGGCCGCCTTTTCGTCCGGCTAACCGGGCGGTGAACACCAGCCCGTTGTCGGTGAGTGTGGATGCTGGCGGGCCGAAAGTGTCGATGAGGCGTTGGAGTTCTGCTGCGACAGCTGGGCCTGTAAATGCTGGCCGGGCGGTGATTGATAGCAGGTAGCGGGAGTGGTCGTCGATGAAGTCGAGGACTTCTACGCGTCTGCCGTCGATGAGAAAGAGGTAGGTGATGTCGGCTTGCCAGCATTCGTTGGGCATGGCGGCTTCAAATCTGATGTAGGAGCTGCGCGGTTTCTTTTGTGGTTGCGGGTCGACGAGTCCGGCGTCAGTGATGATGCGGCGGATTGTCGATGTTGACGGGGTGCGAAGCCCCTGCCTGTCTAGGTGGAAGGCGATGGTGTCTGGGCCTGCGTCGAGTCCTGCTTTGGTGAGTTCTTTGCGCATGTCGATGATGTGG
>NZ_JALXWY010000044.1:0-835 GCF_025144155.1 Corynebacterium sp. p3-SID1194 | reverse complement strand
ACGTTCAGGGGAGTGAAGCGCTTAGGAAGCGTTCGTGTTGAAGTCGAGCGGAACGCGGGTGCCGTCGGCGCGTATGACGTAGAGTTCCAGATCGGCGTTCAACGCTTGGAGGTATTTCTGCAGCGTTTCTACCCGGGCTGACGAGATGTTGCCGTGCTCGATTTGAGAAATTCGGTTTTGGCCAACCCCGATTTTTCCGGCGAGGGAAACTTGGGTCACCCCGAGTTCTTCGCGGAGTGCGCGGAGGCGGTAGAGCTGAGTGTCCCGGTGCATTTCGGCCTTGATTCGCTCGATGTTCTCGCGGTTGCCGGGGCGCTTGGTTCGCCGCTGATCAAGGGTTGTCATTGTTTGCTCCTGCTTGTCGTGGTTTGGTGCTTAAGGTCAAAGTTTCCGGTGGTGGGCGTCAAAACGGTCGTCTGCTATCGGGACATTCTTTCGGTACCACTTATTCCAGCTTCCAGTTTTATCGCCCGCCAGAAGTGTGATCGCAACGCGTTTCGGATCGAAAGCGAAGAGGATTCGGATGTTGCCGCCGCGGGGCCGAAGCTCTTTCATGTTCGAATGGCGCGACTGATGAACGGAATCCACAAATGGGCGGCCGCAGCCCGGTCCTAATTCCTCCAGGAACTCGAGGGCGGGCAAGCACGTTGTCGTAATCGTCGTCGGAGAGTTGATCGAGCCATTCTTCGATATGGGTCGTGTCGACTATCCATCGGTCCACGAAGTCAGTGTATCAGTTAAGGGTGATATTCGTGGGGACGTTTCTCATCATGCGAACGCAAAGTGGGGCCACGCTACCGTGGCCCCACTGCGGAATGGTTCTGGCTGAACGTTA
>NZ_JALXWY010000043.1:0-1037 GCF_025144155.1 Corynebacterium sp. p3-SID1194 | reverse complement strand
GATTAGTGCCGCCAAGTTCACTCGACACCTCAGCACAACGGTCGGCAATTTTTGTAAAGTCATCTTTGATCAGATCGAGCACATTCTCTCCTACATCTTTTCAGGCAGGTTGTGTATTGCGTGTGATGAAACGTTGGGGCGTTCAACCGCGAAGTGGGCCTGGGGGCCTACGCGCCGAGCTTGTCCTGCATCCAAGCCGGAATGAGCTGTGTTTCCCGTGGGTAGCGTTCGAGATCGGCAGCGTAGGTGGCATCACCGGGCTTCACCGACCAGTTTGGCTCAGTGTCGTAGTCGTAGTTGGTGGTGACCTTGCCCGGACGCATGACGGTGAAGTGCGCCGTGTACCAGGTGCCCTTGCCTGGCTTGTACATGACCTTGCGCAGGTTCTCCATCGCTTTCACCAGGGGATAGTGCGATCCGATGTTGCGTGACTCGCCCGACTTCGTGATCGCCGTCTTGCGATACTCGGAGTAGTCAGCAAACATGAGGGCCTCGCAAGTAATGCGCTCACAATCATCTGGAAGCAGTGCCCAGAGTTCCTTGGCGACGGCAACCATGGCTTCACGCTCAGCGAGCAGACCTCCCTGGGCTTCGTTATTGTCCGACATTGTTCATTACCACCTCTACTGGGTCCTTGCCGTTGACATCGTATTGGACGATGTACTTGGTAGGGACGTTGCTGTTGACGCCCGTTGACTTCTGCACGTCTTCTTCGTAAATGTTGCGGATGACCACGTCGACCTTATTGTTCGGCGACAGCTCTTTCCACTTCTGCTCGAGGGCGTAGTAGTTCTCCATGCCCTTGCGTGACTGGTTCACATCGACGTTCTGCGGGGTGTAGTTAATCTCCTCACGGATACCACCCGACATCGCCGCGTTGATGTGGCCACCGTCGAAGTCGAGCACCTTCTTGCCATCAATGGTCAGGTCTGCCTCGCGACCGACCGAGCCCTGAATGCCTTGGTGACGACCACCCTTGATCTCGTGGCTGATGTCTTCGATCACCGCAAGCTCGGTGCGGCTCTCGCTGTCGGTCT
>NZ_JALXWY010000042.1:0-1092 GCF_025144155.1 Corynebacterium sp. p3-SID1194 | reverse complement strand
GAGGCCTACCCCCTTCCCCATACATCCTGCGTCGGTGAACGACACACCCCGCAGTCAACCGCACGCCCCCGCGGAAGCAGAGCACATCTGCAGAGCACATTTCACGCCGCTCTGTGCGGTAGCCCCGAAACACAAAAATCACCGCCGACCCACTACCCATTCAGGTAGGGATCGGCGGTGATTCATTTCAACTCACCAGCCAGAGCCAGCGACCACTCCCCCTGGGGAGCAGCCCTGCCAGCTCACAGGCCAGCGGCAGCCGCTCAATCTTTACTGAGCGTTCTTGCCCTCAGCCTCGGAAGAACCCTTGTCCTCCTTGGACTTGGAGGAAGAGCTGCTGTTCTCATCCTTGCCCTTCGAGGAACCCTTGGAAGAAGAACCGTTGTTCTCGTCCTTGCTCTTCGAGGAACCCTTGGAAGAGGAACCCTTGTCACCGTCGGGCTTAGAGGAAGAACCCTTACCGAAGATGCTGGACACCTCGACATTGGTCTGGGTCTTGGTGTTGCCCGGACCACACTTGGTAGCAATGGTCGTAATCGCAGCGATGCCGTAAGCAAGCACCGCCAGTCCGCCGAGAACCTGGTTCAGGTTTGCACCTGCGCCCTTCAGCTGCGCATCGAAGTCAGCGGCAGCCTTAGCCAAACGCGGATCCATAATGCCCAGCTGGTTCTGCAGAGCAGTATTCGCATCCTGAATCTGACGGCCAACCTGACCCTGGATCTCCTTCAGACCCGGGATCGAAGTCTGGGACGCAATACCCAGCGGAATCAGAGCCAGCAACGGCAGACCGAAACCAATCAAAGACTCGGTGCAACCCTCACGCTCAGAAGAGCTGATCGGCTTCTCCGTGATCTTCACCTCGACGGTGTCGATAACCTTGCCGTCCTTGTCCTTGACAACAACCTTAATCTTGTCGCCCGGCTTCGCATCCTTACCCGGGGTAACCGTGATCTTGCCGTTCTCGTCAATCTCAGCAGTACCCGGACCATCGATCTCAACCGTGGTGCCATCCTCAACCGGACCACCAGTATTCGGAATCTCAACCGGCTTATCCGGAGTCGTCTTAGAGTCCTCCCAATCCGGCTTCTTCGA
>NZ_JALXWY010000041.1:0-1250 GCF_025144155.1 Corynebacterium sp. p3-SID1194 | reverse complement strand
ACCACGTATATCGAGTGGGAAAAAGCCCACGAGACCTACTTCGGCACGACCCGCTCCCCCCGCAAGCAAGCCCACGCAGTACGCATCGCCCGCGAAACCGGTAAATCACTCGACCAGATCCTGTTCATCGAACAACAAGTCCGCCCGTTGGGTACAGAGAAGGAGAAGTGGAAGATCCGCCTCGCCTTGTTGTCGGTGCGTGGGAACTACGAGACGTTGAAACGCCGCGCCAAGGACATCGTTCCTGAGGTGGATACACCTGCCCCTGAGTCGGCGGTGCGGTTCGGCAAGGAGCGGAAAGGCAAGCGCACCTTCAGTGCCACCGGTGATGCGCGGGATATCGCAGCACTTGAGTACGCGCTGCGCCAAAAACTCGACGCCAACCGTCCCGAGGGCCCTCAGATGTACGAGGCATTCCACGACCTACTCCACAACGATGGGGCTGTTGCTGATGCTGTCCCACGCCCGCTGGTGCAGATCCCGCTGGCGGATTACATCTCGATCCTCGGCGGCCAAGGCGATGACACCATCCTAGGGTTGTCGGACGGCACCACGATGACTGGTGCGGAGTACCTGACTCGGTTCCACGGGTCCGACTTGGAAGTCGCACTCTTCCACCCGCAGGCAGGGCCGGTGAACCTGTACAGCACGAAACGGTTCGCCAATAAGAAACAACGCGACCTTGCCCGGGCAACACTGACGACGTGTCCGGTGCCGGATTGCCGGCATGCTGCTGATAACTGCGAGGTCCACCACATCGAACCCTGGGCCCGCGGTGGGCCAACGAATATGAGTAACCTGTCGGTGTTGTGCAGGTATCACAACCGCACCAACGACGATGACCCCGGCAGACACAACAGGGGTCGAATACAGGTGCGCGATGGGACACCAACATGGGTCTCACCGCGCGGAACACCAGTACCGAACAGCACACACCAATACGGTGCCATGCACCTGTTGTTCGGGAAATAGCGAAAAGGCCGCAGACAAGATCTGACCACGCTCATCGCGTGAATCAGGCATGTCCACGGCCAGTTCGGCGCGCCCTAGTACGTGGGCAAAGTGGGATTAAAGCTGCGCGGGTGCGGCCTCAGTAGGCTCACCCGGCTCGACGACGTCCGGCTCGCCAGCGTCGGTGACTGCTGCATCGGTCGCAGCGACGTCAGTAAATACGCTTTCGAAGCCCTGCATGACGGTGCGACTGCGGCACCCTTTCATCGCCGATTCGACTTTTCCATCGGCCCCGTTGA
>NZ_JALXWY010000040.1:0-1255 GCF_025144155.1 Corynebacterium sp. p3-SID1194 | reverse complement strand
GGCGGATTCTAGCGTTCGTTGCAACATTTCCTAGGTTCCGGTCAATCCTAGTAGTTCGGCCATGCGTTCTGCTGGGGTGTCGTAGTCCAGGGTCTTTCGCGGTCGATTGTTGAGTTTCAGGGCTACTAGTTCGAGGTCTTCAGGACCGTAAACGTTTAAGTCAGCGCCTTTCGGGAAGTACTGCCGCAGCAACCCGTTCGTGTTCTCATTGGTGCCTCGCTGCCAAGGCGAACCCGGATCACAGAAGTACACCGGGCAATCCGTCGCGATGCTGAAGGATCGGTGGCCAGCCATTTCAGCGCCTTGGTCCCATGTCAATGAGCCGCGTAGGTGCTCGGGCAAGGTCATGATGGTTTCAACTAGAGCATCGCGCACAGCCACCGCGTCATGACCGTGGGGAAGGTGCAGCAGCATAACGTAGCGGGTCTGACGTTCGACAAGGGTTCCGATAGCAGATTTACCTCCGGCGCCGATGATGAGATCGCCTTCCCAATGACCTGGTACTGCCCGATCTTCAATATCTGCCGGCCGGTCAGAAATCATGATCATCGGATCGATGAACCGGCTGCGCGGGATGCGTTGACCCTGGGGCTTGCGCCGTGTCCGGCCGCTGCGCATCGCGCTGGCAACAACCTTTTTCATCTCACCTTTAGCCTGGAAGTACAGCTCTTGGTAGATCGTTTCATGACTCACGTGCATAGTGTCATCGCCGGGGAAATCTTTCCGCAAGCGGCCCGCTATCTGCTCAGGAGAATACTCCTTGCGCAGCCACGCCCACACCACTTCCTGCAACTGCGGATTTGTCGGAATCTTGC
This sequence comes from Corynebacterium sp. p3-SID1194, assembly GCF_025144155.1. Classification (NCBI taxonomy): domain Bacteria; kingdom Bacillati; phylum Actinomycetota; class Actinomycetes; order Mycobacteriales; family Corynebacteriaceae; genus Corynebacterium; species Corynebacterium sp. p3-SID1194. The sequence goes on along the minus strand of NZ_JALXWY010000040.1, from coordinate 440 downwards.
GTGGTTTCGGCCTAAACCTGCGGAAAACGGATTGGCGGTGTGCCTCAAACGGCCGGTAAATCCCATCATCACCACTGTTGCGGGCAATCTCGCGCGAAATCGTCGACGCACTACGCCCCAACTCACGCGCAATTGCACGGATAGACATGTTCTGATTAACCCGGTCCGCGATCATCTCTCGGTCCTCAACCGACAGATACCGCCCATCAATGACCTTCTCCACTGCAGCCTGCGGCATTACCTGCACAGGCACACTGACCCGACCGTCAACATAACCAAGGACCTGCATAAGCCGTTTATAGCGGTGCGCATCCTCACCATCAGGAACAAACACCACCCGCCGATGACTCCCTTTGACCACGCCTTTATCAACGTCTAAAGCAGTGCGCCGACTCATTCCACACGCATCAGCGGCACTATTGCGGTCCATGCCGCATACT